>CALGRQ010000289.1 GCA_937880795.1 uncultured Dyadobacter sp.
TTTCTTCCAACGGGAGATCAGGCAAAGTGGCCACCGGGCCAATAACAATGATCGTCGGAGAGCTAATGCCACTTACTTGAACCAACGGCAGTATATTGCTGATTTTACCACTCACTATTTTTTGGTTAGGCATTGAGCCGTTTTGAATAATGGCAATGTGTTCGTCAATTTTACCAATGTTGGCATATATGTCAACGATTTCATGAAGCTTGTGCATCCCCATGAGAATCACCACGGTTGCCGTGGATTGCGCTGCGAAATGAACGTCTTTGGATAAAGCATGATCTCTTGTAGTTCCGGTCACCACCCAAAAACTTTCACTAAGTCCACGTGTAGTTAACGGAATCCCTGCCAAAGCCGGTACCGAATAACTGCTTGATATACCCGGGATTACTTCATATGTAATACCATGTTGTGCAGCAAAGATTATTTCTTCGTAGCCCCTTCCAAAAATAAATGAATCGCCTCCTTTTAGCCTAACAACTTCACCATATTGTTGAGCACGGTGCACGATGAGATTATTGATTTCGTCCTGGGCACAGCTGGTTTTGCCAAAACGCTTTCCCACAAGTATTTTTTCGCAATCTGTTGGGCAATGTTCGAGTAATGCGGGATGTGCCAGGGAATCATATAGCACCACTTTGGCCTTTTGTAAAGCCTTTACTCCTTTTAGGGTAATCAGGTCTGGGTCTCCCGGACCAGCGCCAATTAATGTAAGTTTCATCTGATTAGCTTTAAGCTACAAGCTGATGCCAGTAGCTTTGCGAGATTAAAGAAATCAGGGACAAGCAATTGCCCTGATTTCTTCGTTATGTGTAGTAAGTTCCTGTATATGCGAGTCGTAGCTTGACGCTGACGGCTAAAAGCTGGTAGCTACCTACTAGCTGTCTTTTCCAAATGAAAGTTCTTGCAATACAACCTCACCATTTTCCATCAATTGAGCGCCACGGGTGGTGCGTACAAAATTTAGGAACTGATCAGCTGTGTTGATATAGTAAGTAGCGAACTCCTCAGTAGGTTCAAACTTATTGATGCTGAAAACAAGCGAGCGGAATGGTGTTTCAGCCTTGTCAGCCAAGGTGAATTGCTCAGGCGTTTCGTAGCTGAACTCTTTGCCGAAATGGGTTTCGAAATCATTGATGATACCATATTGGGTATTGGTGTTCACATCTTTGGTCATCAACAAACCTTTTGCACCCGTAATCAATACGTTATAGGCATGGTATATGGCATCAGCCCAAACACCTGACTCGTAATTTTCTTTGGCAAGATTCAATTTTTCTTGTCCTTCGGTAATGGTAGTAGCAACCAAATCCACCATGACACTGGCACATTCCCCAACACCAATTTCCGTTTTAAACAACTCGTCATGATCCCAGTCGCGGTAATCGTCTTCTTGTAGGGTCGATAGGTCTGCAATTGGTTTCAACAACTGGAAGAAGTAATTCTTGGTCTGACGGTTGTAATATTGGTTAAAGTATTCGCCGTCAAAAGCATTGGTTTCGTAATCGTTAAACAATGTTCTCAAAGCTTCGGGCCCACGTTTTGTTGGGACTTTGATCACCTTGTCTCCAATTAAACCTATGCCGTCACCAGAGAATCCACCCCCTAAAAGAACTTGCAAAGCAGGTAATACCAGCTTCCCATTCTTAATAGAGCTACCATGGAAACCGATGTTGGAAGCATTGTGCTGTCCACATCCATTCATACAGCCGCTAATCTTTATTTTGATATCCTGATTGTATAACATTTCGGGGAATTCGTCTTTCATGACATCTTCCAGTACTCTTGTAATACCATAGCTGCTAGAAATGGCCAGGTTACACGTATCTGTACCTGGGCAAGTGGTAATGTCCATCGTGCTGTCGAAACCTGGGCGAGCAAGTCCCAGCGCGTCCAGTTCTTTATAAATGGCAACCAGATCTTCTCCTTTAACAAAGCGAAGTAAATAACCTTGGTTAACCGTTACACGGATATCGTCTGCTGCATATTGGCGAACAACTTCTGCCAATGCACGCGCTGTATCGGAGTGTATATCACCCAGTAAAACACGCAGCTGAACAGCGTACCAACCTTTTTGCTTTTGCTCAAACGTATTGGTTTGCAGCCACTTTGTGAATGTTTCAATATCTTCAATTCCACTCTGGCGTGCTGATTCCAACACGGCTTCTTCGGTTACCGAGGGGCGTGGAGCGTGGTTGATAGCTTCCGCCTCGTTGGTGCCAAATAAATCCGTAGGAATTGGATATACTTTATTTTTAACCGCCGTGCGTTCTTCCGCTATTTTTTCCATCATTCCTTCCAGACCCAGGTCATTGAGAAGGAATTTCATACGTGCTTTATGACGACGGGTCCGCTCTCCATGGCGATCGAATACGCGTAGGAGTGCCTCGATAAATGGAATGACATCTTGTTCCTCCAAAAATTCAAAGGCCGTTTGCGCCGAAAATGGTTGCGCCCCTAATCCGCCACCTATTAGCACTTTAAATCCTTTTACAGTTTCTCCTTGAGCATTTTTACCGAGTTTAGCGATAAGGCCCACATCGTGGATAAATGCTAGTGCCGAATCTTTTTCAGAAGACGAAACTGCTATTTTAAACTTACGACCCATATCCTGGTTGATTGGGTTCCGCAGGAAATAGGTGAAAATAGAATGGGTGATAGGCGTGACATCGAATGGCTCTTCGGGATCAATACCAGCCACAGCCGATGCGGTTACGTTTCTAATGGTATTACCACAGGCTTCTTTCAATGTGATTCCGGCATCTTCCAAATCAGCCCAAAGTTGAGGTGAATCGGATAGTTTGACAAAGTGCAACTGAATGTCCTGACGTGTAGTGGCGTGTAAATTTCCTGTTGCAAATTTGTCCGATGTATCGGCAATTCGTACGAGCTGGTCTGCTGTGATTCGTCCGTAAGGAAGTTTAATGCGGATCATCTGAACACCTGGCTGACGCTGTCCATACACGCCGCGTGTCAAACGAAACTTTCGGAATGACTCTTCTGGTGTTTCGCCGCTGTTAAACGCATTGATCCGGGCATTTAAGTCGATGATATCACGCTTTGCGACTTCTGATACCTTATTTGAAATTACTAAATTGCTCATGGTGATCTAGTCTTTATCCTATCGGAATAGTATATTAATATTAAATGAAAAAATCTTGTGTCTGTTGCCTGAGTAACAGCCTCATGCTTCGTTTTACAAGAATTTTGGAATAATATATCTTTTTTAATGGTCAGGATAAATCACTGACGGTATTTTATGCTACCAAGAGTTTTGATGTTCTTAGATAGCATTGATGTCACCCTGAGCGGAGCCGAAGAAATTTAGCACTCTTGCGGTTTCGACAGGCTCAGACTAACAAGAGTTGAACTGACTATTGTCAGGCTGAGCTTGTCGAAGGAGAGTACTCTTTTGATCTTCGACAGGCTCAGATTGACATCTTGTAAAATCTTTTTCAATACAATGATCTACTCGATCATACAAGCACCTACGGTTACATTAGAGGTTTCGTCGATCAGAATGGCTGCACCATTGGCTCTGTTTTTCTGATATGGATCGTAAGCAATGGGCTGGGCTGTACGCAATACAATTCTTGCTACATCATTCAGTTTCAGGCTCTCTACCTCATCTAATTTTTCATAGGTGTTGATATCGATTTGATATTCAATATCTCTTACGGAACAACGTGAGCGTGATGTGCCGTGTTGCAAAACATATTTATTACCTGGTTTTAACGTCTTTTTGTCATCCATCCAGCATACAACCGCCTCAATGTCCTGGCTCACGATAGGGGAGTTGTTCAAAGAAACGATAGAATCTCCACGGCTTATATCGATATCGTCTTCAAGTAATATCGTAACTGATTCTAAAACAGTTGCCTGGTCGATTTCGTTTCCACCAAATTCTATTTTTGAAATTTTGGATTCTTTCTCAGACGGAAGCACCTTAACGGCATCTCCTTTTTTAAACGTTCCACTCTGAATACGACCTGCATATCCACGGTAGTCATGCAACTCCTCTGTTTGAGGGCGAATAACATATTGAACGGCAAAACGGCTGTCTTCCAGATTTTGATCATTGAGGACGTTAACGGTCTCCAAAAGCGAAAGAAGTGTTTCGCCTGTATACCACGGCATATTTTCCGAACGATCTACAATGTTGTCTCCATTGAGGGCGCTGACGGGAATAATCGTTAAATGCTTGATGTTTAATTTCTCAGCCAATTCTTTATAATCCTTGGCAATGGCAAGAAATCCATCTTCTGAGTTGCCGATCAGGTCCATTTTATTGATGGCTACCACCACGTGCGGTATTCCCAACATGGAGGCGATCAGCGAGTGACGGCGCGTTTGTTCTACCACACCATGGCGGGCATCTACCAAAATAATCGCCAGGTCTGCATTAGACGCTCCTGTAACCATGTTTCTGGTATACTGGATGTGCCCTGGCGCATCTATACTGATGAACTTACGGTTTGGAGTTTGGAAATATTTGTAAGCAACGTCAATGGTGATGCCTTGTTCACGCTCCGAACGCAGACCGTCGGTCAATAGCGCTAAATCAATTTCACCAACATTGCGGCTTTTACTGGCACGTTCGATGGCTTCCATCTGATCGGCCAATATGTTTTTTGTATCGTATAGCAAACGTCCGATCAATGTACTTTTACCATCGTCGACAGAACCTGCTGTTATAAATCTAAGTAAATCCACTTTTTTGAAATTAGTAGTTAAGTAGTAATCGTAGTGAAGAAGTTAGGGTATAACACTTTCTCCTTTCTTCCTTTGTTTTACGGTCTACCTTATTAAAAATATCCACCCTTTTTACGGTCTTCCATGGCAGCCTCTGTTTGCTGGTCGTCAATACGGGTTTCTCCTCTTTCACTGATTCTTGAAATAGAGATTTCCGCAATAACTTCATCCAAAGTTGAAGCGCTGGATTCCACCGCAGCAGTACAGGTCATGTCACCAACTGTACGGAAACGTACCTGACGTGTAACAATTTGGTCGTTTTCGTCTTTTTCGATAACAGGTGTATTGTTCAAGAGCTTTCCATCGCGCAAGATCAACTCACGTTCATGTGCGAAATAAATGGAAGGCAGTGCGATTTTTTCTCTTTTCAGGTAAGCCCAAACGTCTAGTTCGGTCCAGTTTGATATAGGGAATACACGAACGTTTTCACCTTTGCTGATTCGACCATTGAACAGGTTCCACAGTTCCGGACGCTGACGTTTTGGATCCCATTGGCCAAATTCATCCCGGAAAGAAAAAATACGTTCTTTGGCGCGCGCCTTTTCTTCATCACGACGTGCACCACCTATACAGGCGTCAAATTCAAATTCTTCGATAGTATCCAGCAAAGTAAAAGTCTGTAACCAGTTACGGCTTGCATTTTTACCGGTTTGTTCTTTAAGACCCTTCGCTTTGATGGTATCTTCCACATAACGTACTACCAGCTTAGCGCCAATTTGTTCGGCTAGCTCGTCTCGGTATTCAATCGCCTCAATAAAGTTATGGCCGGTATCCATGTGAACCAATGGGAAAGGGATTTTGCCAGGAGCAAAAGCCTTTTGTGCCAAATGAACCAAAGTGATAGAATCCTTACCACCCGAAAATAATAATGCGGGGCGCTCGAACTGGCCGGCAACTTCACGCATAATGTAAATTGCTTCCGCCTCTAACTGATCCAGATAATCGGGTGAATTGCGTCTTTCGTCCGCTTCCTGATCGCTGATATCCGATACATCTTTAAATGAACTTGACATATTTATTTAGCTTTTGGCCATAAATTAAAGATTTACAGCTTTTTAATTGAATTCTTGTAAAATTATTGAACTTATCTGAACAAACCCTGATAACCTGTCGCTACTTTGCGTGTAGCCCACATTCTTTTTTGGACTCGTCTTCCCACCACCAACGGCCGGCACGAAAATCTTCACCTTCCTGTATAGCTCTGGTACACGGTGCGCAGCCTATACTTACAAATCCTTTGTCATGAAGAGGGTTATATGGAATGCCGTTAGACTTCACATAGTCCTTCACCTGTTCAAAGGTCCAGTCCAGAATAGGGTGGAATTTGATAAGATTGTGGGCTTCGTCAACTTCCAGTTTACTCATAGACTGACGGTTTCCGGACTGTTCAGCCCTGATGCCCGTCACCCAGATTTTTGCCCCAGTAAGGGCCCGGTTTAATGGTTCTACTTTACGGATATAGCAGCATTCTTTTCTGTTTTCAACCGAATCGTAGAAACTCAAAGGCCCCTTTGTACTTACCAACGCTTCGGCAGCACTTGTTTGGGGGTAATATACTTTGATTTTTGTATCGTACCGGTTGTTGGTTTTTTGGAGGGTCATATAGGTTTCATTAAACATTCTGCCTGTATCCAAAGTGAAGATGGATATATTCAGATTGTTTTTCAGAATGAAATCTGTAATGACCTGGTCCTCATAACCCAGACTGGTCGAGAATACTACCTGGCCAGGAAATAACTCTGCTAAAATCGCTAAGGATTCGATTTCGCTTTTCCCTTCTATGGCTGCTTGTAGTGAATCAATGTTTGTATTCATGGTGGTGATTGCTACGGTCGTATTTCAATCAATGGATCTTAAATGGATTCAGTTTTTGAAATACGGTATGGTTATTATCGGGTTATGCCGATTGCTTATTTCAAATTAGCGCCTTGCCGATACCTCAGCGGCTTGGGTGAAATCTTCAATCAAATCTTCTACATCTTCTAGTCCCACCGAAATCCGAATCAAACCTTCCGTGATGCCAAGTGCAATCTTTTCTTCCGGTTTAAGTTTGGCATGTGTGGTGGTATAGGGGTTGGTAACAATGGTACGGGTATCTCCCAGGTTAGACGACAAGGAAGCAATTTCCAACGCC
>CALGRQ010000290.1 GCA_937880795.1 uncultured Dyadobacter sp.
ATTATCGGTATATCGCCCTTATAGATCCATTGAAGAGCAGAATACTTATTTGGCACAGTCGGGAGATCCGGCCTTGGCTAAATATATAGGCTCGGGAAATCGACAGGATAAGCTTGCGACCTATATAGATATGCCCAGTGGGGCGCTAGAAGTGACCGGTGCAGGATGGGTCGATTTACCTTTGTTATTAGATGCAAGTAAAGCTTACTTCTCCGAAACAGGTTCATACATCGAGGCAGTATTCGATTTTCATCATTTAAATCTTTCCAACGATGTGGTAGAATGGAAAGGAGTGAAGTATGGGAAATTGATACTTTGCCAGGGTTATGCAGCACTGGACAACCCTGTATTTGACTGGTTGCCTTTTACGCCGGTAAAAGGGCAGGTTTTGGAAGTTTCCGTGGAGCATGAACTGGAACCCGCTGTCGTTAATCAGGGAATATTTGTATTGCCCACAGCTGCACATACAGCGAAGGTTGGGGCTACATATTCTTGGGATCCGCTGGATTGGAACGCTACAAAGGCTGCAACGGAAGAGCTCGATGCTAAATTGAAAATGTTGCTAAAAGTCCCATATACCATTACCGGAGAAACCGCAGGAATCAGGCCTTCGGTGAAGGACAGACGACCGCTGATTGGTACCCATCCCGTACGTCAGAATGTATGTATTTTTAATGGACTAGGAACGAAAGGCGTGACTCTTGCACCGTTTTTTGCAAACGAGCTGGTGCAATATTTAGAAAACAAGAAAGAATTGAACCCGTTAGTTAATATTCAGCGGTATTTTTCGTTATATTTCCATTGAAGTAAGCCTGAGCATATATGAGAATAAAATATCTATTTTTATTAGCCGTTCCAGTAAATATTGCAGCGATTTTGGGGGCGAATACCATGGCCGTAGCGCAAAGGTTCCCGTCTCAAGAAACCTTTGGTAAGAACCGTGTGCAATACAAAAACTTTAATTGGAAAATATTTAAAACAACCAATTTTGAAATATATCATTACCAAGGCGGGGCGGATCTGGCAAAACTAACTGCTCAATATGCTGAGAGTGAATTTGATAAGGTAACTGATGTGTTGGGGTGGACACCTTATAACCGCGTTAAAATTTTCCTGTATAACTCACCTTCAGAGCTCGATCAAAGCAATATGGGATTGTCGACGATGGATAATCGTGACGACCAAAAGCTTGATTTGGCGCAATCGCGTGTAGAAATTGCCTATACTGGAGACCAAATAGGATTTCGCAAAAAATTGGTGAACGACATCAGTTTATTGTTTGTATACGACATGTTGTATGGCGGAAATATGAAGGAAGCGCTCCAAAGCTCCTTATTATTAACGCTGCCAGAATGGTTTATGTCCGGTACGGCTGCTTACATTTCGGAGGGCTGGTCGCCGGAACTTAACGATTATATGCGGGATTTCTTCAGTAATCGTAATGTGCGAAAACCGACTTTGCTATCCGGCAACGATGCCAGGTTAATTGGGCATTCCATTTGGAATTACATAGCAGAGAGATACGGAAAAGATAAAATTTCAGATATCCTGAATTTGACCCGTATCATTCGCTCCGAGCAAACCAGTATAACGAGTACACTTGGGGTGCCGTCTTATAATAGATTTCTTCGAGACTGGCGTGCTTATTATTTAAATCTCAACAAAGCAGCGGAACAACACTATACCGTATCGCAGCCTACCTGGAAAGTGGAGTTGAATGCCCTGAAAGGAAATGATGCCGGGGTGGTGATGAAAATATCACCGGATAAGAAATTTACAGCGGTTAGTGAAATCAAGAATAGCCGGTATAAGGTGTATGTGATGGACGCTGAGACAGGCTCAAAAAAGCTGATACGTCAGGGGAAATCGGATCAAATTGGAGCTAAGGTGAGTAGTTTGCCGCCCTTGTTAGGATGGGGACGTAATAACTCGCTGGTTGTTTTGACTGCCGAAGGTGGTCGCAAAAACCTATATGTGTATGAAAATATAGGTACTAAAAAAGTCAAATTAAAATCCAGAAAGAATATTCGCGGGTTAGACCAAATTGTAGACATGGACGTGTCTCATGACGGTTCTATGTTAGCTGTAAGTGCCGACAGAGCAGGTAGAAATGATATTTATCTGATCAGCGTTGCCAGAGCATCGGCGCTTCCGATTACCAGCGACCTTTTTGATGATTTCTCTCCGAGATTTATTCAGGGTTCGTCTAGAAAACTGGTGTTTTCATCGAACCGCCCGTTGGACTCACTAGGGACAGCAAAAGCCGATTATAAAACCATCAATGCTCCCATATCCATTTTTGAACACGATGGCACGCCTAAATCAGGTGAAATAAAAGTGTTGGTAAAAGGGGAAGGGAAGGCGAAACTAAAACCCATTTATGCTGATGGAGATCAGGTGTTTTATTTGTCTGATGCCAAAGGCGTGAGTAATGTGTATAAGTTCAGCAGGGTGGGTGAGGCCACAAGTCAACTAACGAATTATATCCATAGCATTAAGTCGGCCGATATACACGTTAAAACGGGTGGCGCTTTGGCATACTCGTATTTACACGATGGACACAATGTTGCGGCTCAGAAAAACGGGTTCGATTTGAACGCCAATGTGAATCCACCGATTTTTGGTTCGGGCGATGCGCCAAAGGATAATGTCGCGCAGTCGGCAATAGATACCGTTAAGACGGAGTCTTCGGAGAATGCTTCTAAGTTGGTTTTAAAAGAGGGGGAGGTCGATACGGATCATTATGAGTTTGATGAAGATGTTTTAAAAACATATGAGTCACGACAACGCCGGGGAACACTTTCGGCGGGAACTGGTCCTATGTTGCGTACGAGATCGACCCGAGAGAACATAGCGATTAAAGGGCCTTTACCTTATAAAGGACTCTTTATTTCAAACGATGCAAGTTCCGACTGGCGTGTTGATCCCATACGCGGATTTGGCTATGCGCAATCTCTTACCATGAATGACCTTCTTGAGAATCATGTTATAAAAGGAGGCTTCTTCATATCGTCGAATTTTAGAAATAGCGACCTTTTTGCGGAATACAATAACAATACACACCGTATTGATTTTGGTATTCGATATGATCGCAGGGCATTATATGCAAATGCAGAAAACTACCCGCAAAAATATCGTTTCAATCAGGTGATTTTATCGGCTTCATATCCTTTTTCGAATACGAGCAGGTTGTCCTTGTCGCCAATGTTTAGCATGACCAGGATGATTGATATAGTCAATCTGCCGAGTGCTGATCTTGTTTCGAACTATGGAGGTTTACGGACAGAGTATGTGTTCGACAATACCAAAGTGAACGGATTAAACATGATGGAAGGGACGCGTTTTAAACTGCGTTTTGATATGCAGGCGGGATTGTCTTCTTCACAGGAAAGCTTTAACCGGTTGAGTTTGGATTTCAGGCATTATCAAAAAATCCACCGTGATTTGATACTTGCCATCCGAGCTTCTGGTAGCCACTCCGCCGGTAAAGCTCCGAAGCAAAGTGTTATGGGTGGAATGGACAATTGGATTGGCAACAAACGGGATCGTCGCGATGTCGGAGATGATGTGTTGGCATTTGGCCCTTCGATAGACAACAGGGATATTTTCTTTACAGATTTTGCGACCAACCTCAGAGGATTTAACTTGAACAGATTATCTGGAACCAGTTATATGCTACTCAATGCTGAACTGAGAATTCCGTTGATTAAATACTTGTATAGGGGATCTATTACGTCCAGTTTCTTACGCAACTTCCAGGTCGTTGGTTTTGGAGATATTGGAACGGCATGGACGGGTAAAGGTCCGTTTAGCGAAAATAGTAGTTTGAATACAACTATTGTAGGAGCGGATGGCGATCCATTCCGTGCAACGGTTACTACCTATAAAAACCCTTATTTAATGGGGTATGGTGTAGGAGCTCGTACTACGGTATTCGGATTTTATGTGAAGTTTGATTATGCTTGGGGAGTAGATAATGGTTATACCAATAAGGCAATTCCATATTTAACCTTAGGGTACGATTTTTAATAAAATGACAGCAAAAGAGCTAGTTAATGTCGATAGGATGGCAAGGGAATTTCCCCTGCCATTTTTATTGGTAATACTTGAATGTTAGAACGGAACAGACTATGTTAAAACAATACCTTCATAAAGCATTTTTGGCCACGGTGGTGTCTATGCTTGCCTGTGTAGAAAGCTTTGGTCAAAGAGAGGTGTTGTACGAGCAATACGTGCAGAACCCTATGGCTATTAACCCGGCTTTTACAGGTGTACGGGAAACATTTAATATGACAGCCATGTTCAGAAGAAAATGGTTTAATATTCAAAATTCTCCCACCAGCCAAACTTATGCCGCTGATGGGTCCTTTGGACAAGGTAAATTTGGCGCAGGTTTTCAGGCATTAAATGATCAAACCAGTTACTATACCACAACCGCTTTGATAGGAAGTTTTGCCTATCATATGCGTGTGGCAGATAACTGGAAATTGGCATTGGGTGCGCAAGGAGGCATAAATGTACTTCCCGTGTTCGACTTGTCATCACGCACCAATAACCGGGCAATCGGGACAGTGGGTGTAGGGGCGTGGTTGCATAGTGATCAATTCTATTTGGGGATATCTAAACCGGAGGTCTTATCTCATCGTTTCGGAGATCAGCGCCTCACTAATTTTTACAGACGACCCTTGTATGTGATGGTGGGTGGCAGTTATGACTTGGGTGATGAATTGTTGTTGTTACCTCATGCATTGATTGTCCAGGAAAAGGACCATAAATTAAGGGTAGATGTAGGAACAAGATTATGGGTTCAGGAAAAGGTAGGTATAGGCGCATCGTACAGAATGGGAGGAGGTATAAGTGGCCTTTCGGGGAGCAACGTTAATTTTGTTCAACTTTCTGCCGAGGTGCAATTGGGTAAAAACGTGAGGTTGGGTTACTTTTATAGTTCAAGGCAGGTGGAACAAATGTATACCAACTACAACGGTCCTAAGGGAATTCATGAGCTCATGCTTAAGTTTACCCCAAACCCGAACGGTTTTCAAAAGTATTAGTATATAATGTTTAATTGAGTATAGATTTGGGTGAAGTTAAAAGGACATTTTATGTGCATTGTTTACATAAGTCTCTTACCTTTGTCCCGTAAATGAAATAATCACATTTGTGATGGATAAATACACGTATATAGCAAATTCCGACGGCGCTTACATAGAGGATTTATATAATTCCTATAAGCAAGATGCAGCTTCAGTAGATGAAGGCTGGCAAAAGTTTTTTGAGGGTTTTGATTTCTCTCAAAAATTCCCAGAGAAGGGTAATGGACAGACAAATGGTGCTGTTAATGGTAAGGAATCTGCTACTGCAGGGAAAGTTGACCCAACCCGTATCCGGAAGGAAATGGAAGTGGTTCACCTTATTCGTGGATATAGGTCGAGAGGACACCTTTTGGCAACTACGAATCCGATAAAAACACGTAAGGATCGTAGGCCACAATTGGAACTTTCTGATTTCAATTTGAGCAATGAAGATCTAGATACTGTTTTTGAAGCGGGTGTTGAAGTATTTGATCGTCCTGCTACTTTGCGGGAAATCGTTGACGCGCTTAAAACGATCTATTCAAGAAATATCGGTTTTGAATATCTTTATATACGCGACAGAGAGCAAAAGAGCTGGTTGCGTAAAAAAATTGAAAAAGAAGCCTTGGATATGAAATTCTCTATTGATGAGAAAAAGCATATCCTTTCCAAATTGAATGAAGCAGTAGTTTTTGAAAACTTCCTGCATACGAAATATTTGGGGCAAAAAAGGTTTTCACTCGAAGGTGGTGAAACCACTATTCCGGCACTAGATGCTTTGATCAACAAGGCTGCCGAAATGGGTGTGTTAGAGGTCATGATTGGGATGGCACACAGAGGACGTCTCAATGTATTGGCTAACATCATGCAGAAAACATATGGTCAGATCTTCAATGAATTTGAAGGGAATTTGCCAGACCAGGTATGGGGTGATGGCGACGTGAAATACCATATGGGTTTTGCCAGTCAAATCACTGCCGAAAATGGCAACAAAGTACACTTGAAACTTGCGCCGAACCCTTCTCACCTTGAGGCCGTTAATCCGGTGGTAGAAGGATATATACGTGCAAGAGCTGATGGCATGTACGATAGTGACTAC
This sequence comes from uncultured Dyadobacter sp., assembly GCA_937880795.1. Lineage (GTDB taxonomy): Bacteria > Bacteroidota > Bacteroidia > Cytophagales > Spirosomataceae > Dyadobacter. The sequence goes on from CALGRQ010000290.1 coordinate 6,172, forward strand.
GACCGCGTATTGCCAATTTTGATTCACGGTGATGCAGCAGTGGCTGGACAGGGCATTGTGTATGAAGTTACGCAGATGTCAGGTCTGAATGGTTACTATACAGGTGGAACAATCCATTTTGTAATCAACAACCAGGTTGGTTTTACAACGGATTTTGAAGACGCCAGATCAAGTATATATTGTACGGATATTGCCAAAATCGTGGATGCTCCTGTATTGCACGTAAATGGTGACGATCCGGAATCAGTGGTATTCTGTATGCGTTTGGCGGTGGAGTATCGTCAGAAATTCAATAAGGATATATTTATTGATATGGTTTGCTATCGTCGTCATGGTCACAACGAGGCAGATGAACCTAAGTTTACACAGCCGGTTCTATACAAAGCCATTGAAAACCACTTGAATCCACGTGAGATATACCAGAAGGTTTTAGTAGAGCGCGGAGATGTGGATGCCCAGTTGGCAGTAAACATGGACAAGGAGTTCAAGCAATTGTTGCAGGAACGTCTTGACATGGTAAAACAAAAGGCGCTTCCATATATCATGCCTAAACTGGAACAGGAATGGCATACCTTACGCAAAGCGGTACCTGAGGATTTCGAGAAATCGGTAGAAACGGGTGTTCCTTTGGAGATTCTGGAAAAAGTAGGAAAGGCTTTAATTAAGACTCCGGAAGGCTTCCATAGACTTAAGCAAATTGACAAACTGCTGAAAGATCGTGAACAGATGATCTTTGAGAAGAAGGAGGTTAACTGGGCAACTGCGGAGTTGCTTGCTTACGGATCTCTTTTGGCAGAAGGAAATGTAGTTCGTTTGAGCGGACAGGATGTTCAACGCGGAACGTTCTCTCACCGTCATGCTGTGTTGCATGATGTTGAAAACAACGATTCGTACAATAGCCTGGCGCATATCGAGCAAGGTCAAGGTCCATTCATGATTTACAACTCGTTGTTGTCTGAATATGCGGTTCTTGGTTTTGAGTTTGGTTACTCTATGGCCAATCCAAATGCTTTGGTTATTTGGGAAGGACAATTTGGTGACTTCGCTAATGGTGCACAAGTAATTATTGACCAGTTTATTTCTTCAAGCGAAACCAAATGGAATCGTTGGAATGGATTGGTTATGTTGCTACCTCACGGTTATGAAGGACAAGGACCAGAGCACTCCAATGCTCGTCCTGAAAGATATTTACAGCTTTCGGCAAACTATAATATGATTGTGGCCAACGTTACGACGCCGGCTAACTTCTTCCACATTATGCGCCGTCAGTTGAAGTCTCAGTTCAGAAAGCCTCTGATCATTATGTCACCAAAATCGATGTTGAGACATCCATTGTGCGTGTCATCTATGGATAGCTTGGTGCATGGTAACTTCCAGGAGACGATCGGTGATACTTACGCTGACCCTAAGAAGGTGAAAAAGGTATTGCTGGTAACTGGTAAACTGTATTACGAGCTATACGAAAAGCAGCAGGCTGATAAACGTGATGACGTGGCGATTATTCGTGTGGAACAAATGCATCCTTTCCCACAAACGCAAATTGACGCACATCTTAGTCAGTACAAGAATGCGAAAGTTTACTGGGTACAGGAAGAACCATTCAATATGGGTGGCTGGACATTCATGTTAAGAATGTATAAAGGTAAAAATCCGTTACAGGTTATTGCACGTGAATCCAGTGCTTCGCCTTCAACAGGGTTCTCTAAAATTCACTCAAAAGAACAGGCAGAAATTCTGATGCGTGCTTTTGAGTAATAATATCAAAAAAAGAAGATACTTAATTCGACAACAAGATTGCACATAAAATGGCTGAAATTGAAATAAAAGTACCGCCTGTTGGCGAGTCCATAACCGAAGTGACGATAGGAAACTGGTTCAAAAATGATGGAGATTTTGTGAAGATGGACGAGGTCATTTGCGGACTGGATTCGGACAAGGCCACTTTTGAATTAACTGCTGAGGCCGAAGGTGTTTTACGCATTAAAGCACAGGAAGGTGATACTTTAAGTATTGGCGACCTGATCGCGACAATAGATTCGTCAGCGGCGGGTGCAGCAGCTCCTGCACCTGCGAAGGCAGAGGCGCCAGTGGCAGCAGTTGCTACTGAAACAGCGCCAGCAGCGGCTCCTGTGGCTGTTAAAAATTATGAAATGAAAGTTCCGGCTGTTGGGGAATCCATTACAGAGGTAACGATCGCTTCATGGAGCAAAAAGGATGGAGACCGTGTTGAAGTGGATGAAATCCTATGTGAACTTGAATCCGATAAGGCGACATTTGAACTACCTGCTGAGGCTGCCGGAACGCTACGCATTGTAGGTCAGGAAGGTGATACCCTTGCTATCGGAGCGCTTATATGTGTGATTGAGGAAGGTGGTGCTTCCGCTGCTGCTCCTGCTGCAACGGTATCTACACCAGCTTCGGCTCCTGCTGAGAAAGGTAGCACTGACAAGCACGTGTCACCAGTTGCTGCTAAAATTTTAGCAGAAAAAGGTATAGATGCCAATGATGTGAATGGTTCTGGCGCGGGTGGTCGTGTCATGAAAGACGATGCATTGAAAGCGGGTAGCAAACCTGCCGAGGCTGCTAAGCCAGCTGCGGCTCCTGCTGCTAAAACTGCTGCTGCCCCAGCTCCTGCGGTTGCCGGTTCACGTGTTCAACGTCGTGAAAAAATGTCTTCTTTGCGTAAGACAATCGCTCGTCGTTTGGTTGCAGTGAAAAATGAAACAGCCATGCTAACTACCTTCAACGAGGTAGATATGAAGCCTGTTATGGACTTGCGTAGTAAGTTCAAAGATAAATTCAAAGAGAAACATGAAGTTGGTTTAGGCTTTATGTCCTTCTTTGTAAAAGCGGTAACTGTTGCCCTTAAAGATTTCCCAGGGGTGAATGCTGCAATTGACGGAGATGAAATTGTTTTCAATGATTTCGCTGATGTTTCTGTTGCGGTTTCTACACCACGCGGATTGGTCGTTCCTGTAATCAGAAATGCAGAAGGACTTTCTTTTGCAGCCATTGAGAAGGAAATAGTTCGTTTGG
>CALGRQ010000291.1 GCA_937880795.1 uncultured Dyadobacter sp.
CACGCTTATCAGGTCTGTCGTCATGTACGAAAGTCTCAATTTTTTCAGGAGTAGGCAGCAAGCCGACAATATCCAGGTAAACCCTACGGATATAGGTGCGGTCATCCACCACCGGTTTCCAAGTGAGGTTGTTTTTCTTAAAGTATGCATCCACAAACCGATCCACGGGCTGCACGATATCGCCACTCGCAGCCGGAATTACTGGCATACGTGGCTCCAGTGCTGCAACCCTATAAATACTTTTCTCCTTTCCTTCCGGCCATGGAGCACCTTTTTCTATCCAGAACCGAAGCACCTCAACTTCCTGTTTTGTAAGACGTTTTCCTTTTGTTGGCATTGCCTCTTTGTGACCATTCGGCAGAGTAATTCTCCGAAAAAGTTCACTTTTACCCGGCTGACCAGCTATAACAACCTCACCATTTTCACCTCCTTTCATGATAGCCTCTCTGCTATCCAGTCGAAGATCTCCTTTAGTTTTAGCCTCTCCATGACAACTGTAACAGTTATGGGCTAAAATGGTGCGAACCTGAACATTCAGATCTTGCACTTGCTGAGGATTGAGTGTGCCTGTACTCGCAAGAAGCACTTGTGTTGTTACATCCGCATTGCTATTCGCCAATTTTGATTGACTTGAACCGGGCAAAACGCTGGTTAGATAATCTTCTCCATGCGTCAACATGGCTCCGAAATGCCCCGCAACCGATACGCCTATAACTGTCAAAAAAAGCGTAGACCGATAGGCTATTTGATTACCTGAGCGGATCATAAGTACTGCACATGCGGCCAATATCATCGTAACAACGCCAGCCCATCGGTGAATTTCTACAGTATTACCCGAAGCATCTCCCTGATTGGCCAACATCCAGCCGAATACAACCGATAAAACAGCACTGCCAGCACCTATATACGTCAGCATTTGGGAGGCATCGCTCAACTTATTCGATTTACGTTTCCAGTCGACTATCTCAAAAATAAATGCAACCAATAAGAGACCAATTGGAAAATGAACCAGCAAAGGGTGCAAGCGGGCTAGAAACTGCCAAACCCAGAATGTTTCAGTTGATTGAAGTAACACAATTTAAAGGTTTAGTGAATAATGTAAAGACCAGAGAAATTCAATAATTCATTTGAGCCATAATTCCGCCATGTAACCCGCGGATATACTCACCCATAACAGATAAGCGATTTTTTGGTCGCTTATACCATACAAAACAATATTTAATCGCAAAATATTACCGTTATTAAATAATACTTTTCAAAACCCAGGATGAAGAATTTCCTCATCGAGGTCTTTCATCGTCCTGGGTTTCCCTCTATATATGATTGCTTAAAGGAGGATTATTTCTATGTTACCACCATATAGAATTCTCATTCCATAACATCTCAATATCCTTCATTTTGTTTTAACTTAGGATTGATCAAAATTTGAGGAGCCGGCAATGGTAAAAAGTATTCAAATGGAGCATATACATAATCCGTTGAATTAAAGGGTACACCTCCACGATCTATAGTTGGCTTCGCCCGCTCTTTGGCACCATGCGCATTCATGAAAGCGGCCCATTCAGTTGGCGACATAGTCCTTTTGAGGTCGAACCAGCGATGATTTTCAAAAGCTAACTCTACGCGACGCTCCCTTAAAACCGCCATCCGAAGTCCGTCCTTCGCTAATCCAGAAACTTCTTTTAATCCCGCACGCTTTCTAACCTGATTTAGGTAGCCCAATGCTTCGGCAGATGGTCCTCCCTGCTCATTCATCGCCTCAGCCAACATAAGCAATACATCTGCATACCGAAGTACAGGCCAGTTTGTATCCGTTCGCTGAACAATGCTATGCGGATAATTGTACTTGCTTACATATGGAACCGGGTAAAATTTACCATCCAAAGTAAAACCGGATTTTAGTGAAATATCCTTTCTGAGGTCACCGGTTTCATAAGCTTCCATCATATCATTGGTAGGTGAATTTCGCCCTCCATTGGCTCCTGCTGCAAAGCCCGTTACCGCCCCCTTGGAAACTCTTGGTGCAAAAACATATTCAAAAGCACTCTGTTCCCCGGAATCATCACCGCCCTTATATTGAATTTCAAACAGCGATTCCATTCCATTCTTTTTAGATGGATTGAAATTATCGGCATAATCAGCATTTAAGGAGTAACCCAACGTCGTAACTTCCTTCAACACAGCAATTGCATCGGCATATTTTTTCGTAGTAAGATAGGTTTTGCCAAGAAGTCCAAGGGCAGCCCCTTTGGTTACCCTTCCCTTGTCCGAAGCCGATGCATATTGTGCCGGGAGTAATGAAGCAGCGTCTTTCAAATCTTGCTCAATTTGTGCCCAAACTTCTGCTTGTGGTGAGCGAACCAAATCGAACGCAGGATCAGGGGTAGCTACGGTTGCCGTTACAATCACTACATCTCCAAAGTATTGTACCAGATTAAAGTATAAGTAGGCTCTTATAAATTTAAGTTGCCCTTCAACCTCCTTTTTCGGTCCATCCGCAACAGTAGCGGTGGCTAACTTTTCCAAGGTAAGATTCAGGTTATAGAGCGCAGCATAATAGTTGTTCCAAATGGCCGCAATTTCTCCATTACCACCGTTCACAGTGGCATATTCAAAAGCCTCCCAACCTCCGGCCCCTCCTCTGTCAGAAGGATTGAGATCTACTGTTGTATTGTCCGTTTGGAATTCCCCTGATAAGTAAGCGGTGTTAGTGATAGGCTGTAAAAAACCATATGCACCATTAAGTGCTTGTTTTAACTGAGCTTCATTTTTATAAAACAGGTCGACTCCAACCTTCGTAGGATCTGTTTGATTTAGGAAATCCTCACTGCAAGAAGAGCCCATCAACCCAAGTATCACTACACCTATCTTTGCTATATTTTTCATGTCTATCCTTTTAGAAGTTTACTTTTATACCGGCTGAAAATGTGCGGGGAACAGGATACGATTCATCATCGTTATTCAGTTCTGTTCCACCACGTACTCCGGCGTCCGGGTTATTTCCTGGATATTTAGTAACCAGCAACAAGTTTGCAGCGTTTACAAAAATTCGTGCATCCGATAATATTCCCTCAAACTTTGGTAGGGTATAACCTATAGTGACGTTCTTGATCCACATATGCGTACCATCATATACGTAACGCTCACTACTTTCCCGTGACCATTTGAAATAATCGGTGCCTCCCTGTGAGTTTTTATGATTAGGATTTGATCCGGGATTTTCAGGAGATCTCCACCTGTCTTTGGCCTTTTCTAAAACATTAAAAACACCGTCCATATTCATTGTGGAGGCTTCTATATTCCGGTATATGTCGTAGTCGTATGCTCCCATTAGCAACACCGAAACATCAAAACGTTTGTAGTCCGCACCCACGGACCAAGCCCAGTTAAATTTAGGATTTGGATTTCCGATCTCGGTCATATCTTTTGTGTCGTATGATACGATTCCATCTGGTCCGCCATCTGGTGCACCCGCCAAATCCGCAAATTTCATTGCACCAGGAATAGCACCTTCTTGAACCGGAGAATTCAAAATTTCCTCTTTGGTATTGAAGATCCCGAGTTTACGATAACCGAAGATCATACCAATGGGACGTCCGACTTTTTGAATATTGTACCCCCCATACTGACTACCCTGAAGTATAAAGTCGTTTTGACCTCTGATGGCTAATACCTTGTTTCGATTGAAGGTGATGTTTCCATTCGTACGAAGATTTACCTGTCCCAATTTTAACCGATAATTCACGGCAACCTCGACACCCTTATTTTGAACTTTTCCAAGATTTTTAAGAGTGGATGTAAAACCGGAAACCGCAGGAATCTGATAACCTAGTAACATATCGTCAGTAACCTTCTTGTAGTACTCTACTGTAAAAATAAGACGATTATTGAAAGTCGATAGATCAAAACCTATATCTAACTGATTAGATTTTTCCCAGGTTAGCTCCGGATTAGCAAACCTGGTAACAGTCTTTCCAGATGCCAAGGTATTATTGAAAACATAGTTATTAACACCCAGGAATGCTAAACTTGCATAGTTACCATCATCTCCGGAATTCTGGCCTATGTTGAAGTTATTAAGAGCACTTACCGCGTAACTGTTATTACCCGTCATCCCCCAACTCCCTCTCAATTTAAGGTCTGTGAGCCAGTTGGTTTTGGGCATAAAGTTTTCTTCTGAAATTCGCCACCCAGCAGAAACGGCTGGGAAATTTCCAAACTTGTTTCCTTCGCTAAATCTAGAACTCCCTTCTCTTCGCATACTTGCAGAAAACAAGTACTTATCTTTATATGCATAATTAAACCTGGCCAAGTATGCTATCATCGTCCACTTTCGCTCCATGGAAAAAGACGACCTGATGGTTCCATTACCTAAAAAAGGTGCAAGGTCATCAGGAAAAGTATTCGCCGAACCATACAACCCTTTTACGATTTCCTGCTGGGCTGAGTAGCCTACCATAGCGTTAATTTGGTGGTTCTGCCCGAAATTTTTATCGTATGTTAATAGCTGATCCGCTGCAAAATTTCTCAGCTCTTCGGAATCCTCCCTTCCTGTTGCAATTCGTGGTGGCGCTCCATTACTCCCCGTAGCCACCGTTAATCCAATGGTAGAAGGAACAAACTCCTTGTACATGTTGTAATTTATCTTGGCATTCAATGATGATCTAAATTTTAGACCAGGGGCAAGATTCAACTCTACATAACCATTCCCGAGCACATCGGCGATATTCCGAGAACGTTTCAGGTTTTTGAGCACAAACAAGGGATTGGGAAAACCGAAAATATCACCAACACCATTGTAATAGGGTATCAGCTCACCTTTTTCGTCATAAGCGGGATAACGTGGATCACTAATAAGCGTAAGCCCCACGATTGCATTCCGTCCGTCCGTCTGCGCCAAGCTCGACTTAGAATAACTTCCTGCAACGTTAAATCCAACAGATATAAACTTATTGATAGCTCCGCTTAAATTAGTTCTCAATGAAGCACGATCGTATCCTGTAAATTTCAGGGCACCATCTTCCTTATAATAACCAAGGGACACTGCCGATTTAATCGATCCTTTTCCAGACGTCAACGACACATTCACATCCTTATAGGCGGCATTGTTATGAAGGATTAAGTCAAACCAGTTTGTTGAGTACTTGGTATCCGCAGGATTCCTGAAGTCCAGTGGTATTTCATCTTCAGTAGGATTTCTTCCTGTTGGATTATTCTTAGTATCTATAATAAAACGACCTATAAATACCTCTCGCTTAAACTGCGCAAAATCTACTCCATTCAAAACTTTAGTTTTGCGAGACTCAGGAA
>CALGRQ010000292.1 GCA_937880795.1 uncultured Dyadobacter sp.
TACCTCAGGAGAAGACCTACATTTCAAAGGTTTACCAAGCTTCTCACCAGAGATCTTTAAAGAATTGATCAACCTGGATCCTATGAAATCCAAACAATTGGAGAAAGGCATTCAGCAGCTTACTGACGAAGGCGTGGCTCAGTTGTTTAATTTGGATTTGGGTAATCGGAAGATCGTGGGTACTGTGGGAGAACTTCAATTCGATGTAATTCAGTATCGTTTGGAGCACGAATATGGTGCAAAATGTCGGTGGGTGCCTATGAACATTTCCCGCGCTTGCTGGTTAACGGCAGATGATAAACCGGCCATGGACCAGTTCGTACGTCTTAAAGGAAACCAGATTGCCTACGATAAAGATCGCAATCCTGTATTCTTGGCAGAATCGGAGTGGATGATTCGTATGAATGTAGAAAATAATCCTGCTATTCATTTCCATTATACTTCGGAGTTTAAAACGGAAATCGGAGCATAGTTTCTGATAATTCTGCGATCGAAGGAAAATATTAAAACCCTGGACTACATCGGTTGTAGCCAGGGTTTTCTGATGAGAGGGGGTTTGTAAAATCTTTACGATGGGAGCGCTGGAACCGGCATAGTGCTAAACGAGCTCGTTAGTGCTTCAACATCCATTTGTATATGGTTGCGTTTCAATAAATCGGCCAACTTGGTATCCTGACGGGTGGCCATAAGTGCGGGGGATTGAATTCCTATAAACCACTTTTCATTTTGGTTGAAGCCATCAGCAGCACTTCGCACGCGATATCCCTTGTGCCAGTCGTGCACGTCAATATCATGATTGACTGATAAAAATTTGTCGTTGAAGCCTTGTAATGAGGCAATGGATAAATCATGAATCTTAAAAGATAATATTTCGTCACGCCCAATTGCCTTTATCCAGTCGGCGGATCGGGGAGCCTGTACCTGAACATTCCAGTTCCAGTCGTCTCTCACACTGGCATATAGCGTCTTACCTTCATAGGGTACTTTGGGAGAAATGCAAACGCGGTGATCATCTCGTTTGGTGAATACCCAAATAAAGGGTGAGTTGTCATTGGGATCGCAATTCAATGCCGAGTAAAGCCAATTGTAGGTTACCCGTAACTTACCCTTACCAGCCAACGACACAATTTCAGCTTCTAGAATAGGTCCCGTAGGACTTGACGCCATCAAATGATTTAAATCGAATGTGTGAAGCATGGGTTAATGCAGGTTAAGTGGAGTAGTTAAGTTTTCGACATGCCAGTATTGACGCTGCTTGTCAGAAATCTGCATGAAAGCTTCGGATTCAGCTTGCAAACTTTTCCAGTTCACGATCGCAACTTCTATATCCAATTGTAACAGAAAGGACATATTGATATCAGGCGACGCTGACGCATAATTTCCAAGATCGGCAGAGATAGCCAGCCAACTGCCGGTAACCAGTCCTGTTGCGTTATCAAGACGCGTAATGGTTTGCCCTAAGGGGTCCCAGAAAATGCCTAGCTTTTCCTTGAAGCGGAGCATCTCGGCATCCACTTTGGTATTGATGGCTAAAAAGTCCCGGATTTGTCTGTTCACCACCTCGTTTTGCTTACAGATATCGCCGGTCCATTTCCCCAATTCCAGCAAGGTTAGCTTGGTTTGATTCTGGATGGATTCTGGTACTTGATCCTGAGAGGGAGGAAGCGAGGTAATAACGTTGAGTAAATTCTGAAATCGATTGACGGCTAACACGGTATATCTGTTGATGGCAGCCGACTGTTGGATCAGTCCATTGAAGGTTTGATCCTTCCATAGATTACACACCACAATTAAATTAGGAAATTCAGGTATGTAATTTTTGATATAATTGGCTATTCCGGCCGCTGATGCTGTGTTGCCGACCCGTTGGTTAATAGCGGCCCAGTCTTCCTCGGGAATTCTAAATAATTGCCCGAGGTTTTGATTGGTTAGTATACTCATGCTTCGGCTTCGGATAGTTTGAGAAGGTTCTTTTTTGCGGAAGAAGATCCTATGGCCGAACCTTCAAAGTACATGGTGATGGATTTAATCCCGGAGTAGTCTATGCCCGCATTGTTTTGTTTCAGGGAGATGCTCCACGTGCTGAATGGGGTGGGAAGGAAATAGGCGTAAGACACCTCGTGATCCACCTTACCATCAATTTGAACATAGCCTAATTCACCATTTCTGAATTTCCAGTTGGGGGTACCTTGTCCATCTTCCGGACGATGAACACTATATTTGAAAGTGCGTATTAATGGTTTACTTACAAACTGGTAGTTGGTCCCCTGGAATCGGTCTTGGTAGCTTCCCGAACTCGTGATTACAACGAATACTGAATTCCCATCGCCTGCCTTTACGCCTTCCAGCCATATCCTAATGGTAGAAACCCGTACTCTGGTTAGTCCGGCGAATTCGGCTTCGGATAGCGGTATAGACCAGGTAGTTTCACCATTTTTAATCAGGGATTGCAGAACTTCCGGGTCGGTAATGGTAACGGTTGTGTTTTCCATTTCCTGCGGAGCTGGGTCGAAGTTTACCAGTGCATCAGCTTCATCCATGGCAATTTTAGTGATGTCCTGTATACCCGCGTTCATATCTTGCACACTATCAATGATGCGGGGCTGGATGGAGGAGGAACGAAGTGCCCAGTAGTAATAAGAAGCCTGATATGATTTGAGTGCAGAGAACAAAGCACTTTTCGAATCGGTATAACGTTGGTAAAACGTTTGCATCATGTTGAGAATAGGGGCTTCACCCACTTTCAAAGCATCCACATACTCTTTTAATTGCTGTTGTTTTTCCTGGGCATAATGTAAGCGGAAAACGATGCTGGCACTTTGCTGACTCGCCGTGATCACTGCCAACTGTGAAGCCGAAAGGGATTGCCCGTATATCACCAGTTTTTGAAGTGCCATCAAATACGACCCGGCGAAATGAATGCCTTTTTCTACGGGCTCTTTCAGAACGGCTTCGATTTGTAATTTGAAAATAGCCCATTCATCACTGGCACTTAGGTCGGTGCCATTTGTAGCGGCATCCATTTTTTCGATAACCTCCATTTGGCCTTTTGCATCCTGTATGTTGGACGCCACTTCTTTAACCGCTTTGGCTAATTCATATACTTTTTTGAGTACCTCCACCAACTTCTTCAAATTTGCCATTGAATCGGAGAGTCCCTTGGCAGTTTTTGCCACCTCTGCACCGGTTTCAGCGGCGTTAGCTACTGCTTTGGCACCGTTTATAGCACTATTGGCAGCAGCTGGTGCGGCTTCTCCCTGTCCCATAGCTATGGCAGCAATGGCAGCGCCAAATGTTATAACCGCAGTTGCCAATTGGAAAATGGCTTTAACGATTTGTTCTCGCTGATAATCGGGTAAACCCACCTGCTCAAAATCAGCTGCAATCATGGCTACTGTAATTTGTTGTCGGGTGAAATTTGTCTGTGCTATTTTCTCCGCATTTACGGCATTGTCGTAGTTCGTGTCGGCCTGTTGTTGAAGCGCTTTGATGTAATCAATTTCGCTTTGTGTATTGGCGAGCATTGTTTTTGCCAAGGCAATTCCCTGTTCTGTAACTACTTTTTGGGTTGACAACTGCATGTAGTCGCTCTCATATTTGGCGGCTTCATTCGCGAAAGAAGATGCAAGCGATTTGTATATTGCTGAGGTTAAGTATGGTACAAAAACGGCTCCCCCCGCTTTTGCATTGATTTGCGCACTCAACAACGTTGCTAAATTTGTGCTTTTATAGAAAAGTTCAACGAACTCACTCGATTGTGCGGCCCAGCACTTCACCCAATTAAAAAGTAAGAGCGCTAAGTCAGGGTTTTGGTCGTATAGCAAAGACCCATTGATGAAGGTATTGGCCAGATATAGCTGTAAATCACCAGGGATCTGGAATGCGATTCCATGAGCAGGGGCTAATATTTTTTTGCCGGGAACACCTTCTTCGGAGTTTACGACGATTCCGGTAAATGCATTTGTGGTTGAAATCGAAAAGTCGGTAGGTTGCGGTTCCTTTGTAGCGCACTTGATGGACCAGCTTCCGGTTATCTCGTTAGAAAAAAGAATCAATCGGGCCTTTTCCGATTCTCTGAAATCGAGTATCATACTGGCATTATCGCCGATCTCAATCCGACGGGCAAATACCACCAGCGCCGAATCTTTCAGTGCCCAATTGGTATTATCCGGTATGTGCAACACATCGGTATATAGGGTGGTTACAAGTGGTGTTATGCCAGAAGCAGCAATTTTGTCTTTTACCACTCCCAAATCCAGATACATATTACGAAACATGGTTTGGCTACCAAAAATCTCGTTGGCATAGTTCGGAAGCTTTCCTTTTTCTTGTAAATCTTTATAGAAAGTGGACCAATCTGCCGGTGGGGCAGATTGGAACGTATGGTTAGTGTTCATCGGGATCAGGATTTTACGGTTACGTACGCATTTACACGGTAAGTATCAGCCTCCTTACCCACGGCAGTCCAGGCTGTAATAGCCTCTTCCACACCCAAATCCATGATAATAGGTAGAGCTTCCTGAATATCTTTTTTGATGAGATCCCTAATCGACTCAAGATCGCCCGCAATGGCTCCCCACACGCCGGCTATTTTTTGAATAACAGGTAACGCGCCGTTTAGTGAATTGAGAATGGTACTCATGCCAAGTTCTGCTGAATTTATGGCCACGATTAGATTCGCATCAGCTGCAAGTTTTTCCGAAAGCGTATTTATTTTTTGTTGAGCGGCCCTCGCTGCTTCCAAGGCCTTCACTGCTTTATCGCCATATACACCCGCTACAATCGCAGCGGCTATGGTACCGAATGGATAAATCCATGCATAAGTTGGTGTGGTAGAGGCCACGATTACATCATGATCGTATTCTTTATTTTTAGCTTTGAGGATTACCTGTTGCGCCTGGATTTCCTTGGTTAAGTCCTGCACTTCCTTGCTGGTGCTTCCAAATTTGTCATTGTACTTTTTCACCAATCCACTTTTTCCGTCAGTTCCGCATAAAACAATCTTATCTTTCATGGTGTCATCTGCAAAGCTTTTAATCTTTTTGGCAACTGCATCAGCTTTCTGTTGATTGCTTGTTGCATCATTCGTTAATTTTGTGAGAATCGCTTCCAGCTTATCTTTGGCTTCCTGGTCGTTGGGGTTTATTGTCAGTGCTTTTGCGAGCGGTAATATGGGCTTATAGTAGGTAGGGGCGGCAAGAGAGTAGCTATGAATGTTTGTCGCCAATTCAACACTTGACGGGTAGGTGTCTTTGGACCAGGTTCCACAATGCGTATTGATATTTAGATAGGCGGAAATAAGCGGAGCAAATTCTGTAATATCTTGTGGAGCCCCGGGTCCTAACGATTTTTTGAAAGCTTCTGTCGTGGTTGGTAACACAGAAGAATCAAGTACATAGGTTTGAATCGCGATCCATTCCTGAGCACTAAGGGCGAAGGCTGGTGCTCCTTGGGTGCTTGGTGTAGCAATTTTGCCGGGACCAATACTGTACGTTTTGTTTAGAGTTTGAGTTTCCATAAGTTCAGGAATGTTTTGTGTGTTAAAAGTTATTTGTCAATTGGTTGAGTCAAAGGTCTGAGTTAAACAGGAGCTTTGTAAGCCGTAAAACACGGGTTTACGTAAACAGGTGTTTTACGGGGGGGAGGATGATTTATGTAGAAATAATTTTAATCTAATTGAAAGTTATTTCTATTGGCACTACATTAGCGTTTGGAAAAGAATGCGGTCATTCTTGATATATAGTATCCCTGCTTTTTATCTATTATTCACCTCAACGGTAGCAATACCATAAAACTTCTATGAACGATCACACGATACCCTACCTCATTTCGGAACAGGATTATGAAAACTGGGCTATTGCCTGGAAAGAACTTGAATCCGAAGGAAAACCCTTTCACTTTTTTAAGTCTGAAGAAGGTGTTCTAACTTCCGTTGTTTTTGATGCTGATTACATCAGTTCATTAATTTCAACTACCGGGATTGCTACGGTTAAAATCAGATTTGGCTATGACCGCGACGCTGAAAGCTTTAAAATTATCATATACGGAACCGATTTGTCCGGCCAAATACTGACCCCATACTATGTGCCTGCCAGGACCGTATATACAGGTAAAGTACTCATGGAAGGACATGGGAAAGTGCCTAAGGAGTTAATGAATCAATGGCTGGAAAACTGGGTAGAAGCGGTAGAAAAAGATAATATTACTTATAAAAACTTCATGACGCCATACGGATTTACAAGGGGTTTTAATTATCCGTTGGAGGAGTTTTTACAACCCTTGTTTAAATTTGAAAAAGCTCCTGAAATCTTTGTTTGCTTCGTTATGCACAAGTATTTTGGCATTAACTATCTATCGACCAAAGAAACTACGTCAACTTTTGGGGTGGTGATACAGGGGAGAGGATTAGCCACAGAAAATGATTCAAAGTCGGACCCGTTCTATGACCTCACAGCGCCCTGTCCAAGGACTTGTTAAAGGGTTATATGCAACCTATGAAACCTTCTTGACGTACGATTGAGAAGGTTTTATTTCTTTTATTATAGTTTTTTATGAATTCTAATGGAATATACGGGAGAGCAACTTTTTATTTTTTTCGCTTTCTTACCCACTCTAATTGCCACAGTTGTTGGATTGGTTAGGTATAAATTCCTATCCAAATCCTTTCAATATCTGGCACAATTGGTGTTTTTTGCGCTATCCATAGAAATTGTTTCCAGGGTTTTCTGGCTATACAAAATTTCCAACCTTTTCTTATGGCCCTTATACATTGCGGTTGAGTTTGGCATGCTGGTTTGGATATATAGCCGTGAATTGGATAGCCAATTTTTGAAGCGTTATCGCGTATACATCATTCTGTTTTTTTGTACATACATAGCTTACCGAACGCTTCACACGGGCAGTAAGATTACACAAATTGACAATGGGGGACGACTTTTGGAAAGTATTGTCGTACTGGCGTTGGTATTGTCTTATTTCGGTAAGTTGTATAGAGATCAGTCGTTTAAGACCCTGAAGAATAATGGTCTTTTTGGCATTTCTGCTGGGTTGTTTATATTTTTTTCGTGTAATTTCCTGATTTTCCTATTTATCAATTTCATGTTGCAGTATTCGCAGAAGCTGAACTATCAGGTTTGGGTGATTCATGGCATTTTGAATGGTATTCTTTATTTGTCCTATACGTTTGCATTATGGAACAACCGGGAGAGTTAGAGTTTTCGCAATTGCTTTTCGGGGGCGTAGCTTTTGTGGTTTTGTTATCCGCAGGAATTGTAGCATTCATTTTACTGTATCAGCGTAAATTACATCGTCAGGCAGTAGCCATGCAGGTTCAGGAATTGAATTATCAAAAGAACCTGACAGGCATGGTGGTGCAATCTCAGGAAATGGAAAGAGAACGCATTTCACAGGATCTACATGACGAAATTGGCGTTTCCTTGTCGGCGGCGAAGTTGTATATCAATCAAATTCGGTATGAAACCGTTCCCGAAGAAATGAAAGGCCTTGCCGATGAGGCCAATGTGATTCTGGAACGTACGGTACAAGAAATAAGACGGATTGCGCAAAATTTATCACCATTGAGTATTGCCGAATTTGGATTTGCTTCTGCCATTGAAATGTTACTCACTCGCATTCGCACGGCCGGAGTGCGTACTTCTTGCGAAATTAAGTTGAAAGTTCCGTTGACGGAGGAGCAGGAACTGAGCCTATATCGGATTATTCAGGAAACAACCGGAAATGCCTTGAAACATGCTGGTGCAGATATTATTGAGGTGCGTTTAATTGAGGTAGACCGTGAATTGATACTGACTGTTTCTGATAATGGATGTGGTTTTGATACTGTGCAAACCGAGCATCCTGAGAAGCGTTCAATGGGCTTGAGTGGTATTAAAGCCAGGGCAAATTTACTGAATGCCGGACTGAATATTTCTTCGGTGCGTGGCAAAGGGACTAGTATTGAGCTTCGTATACCCATAGGGTGATGGTAAATGTATGTTATGATGAAAACGTTAAAACTAGGGCTTATAGATGATCACTTACTGTTTCGACAGGGACTTACCCAAATTCTGAAACGGTTTGAGAATTATCAGGTGGTACTTGAAGCTTCTTCGGGGGAAGAACTCCTGGAAAAGCTGCGAGTAGAAGTTCCGGATGTGATTTTGCTCGACCTGAAAATGAAGGGAATCAGTGGGCAAGAGGTGAGTGTGATATTGAGAAGAGAATATCCTGATTTGAAGATTATCATTTTGTCGATGAATTACTCGCATGATTACATCCGGCAAATGATGAAAATTGGGGTGCACGGATATTTACCTAAGGACATTGATCAAAAAAAGTTGATTGATGCGATTGATCAGGTTTATGAGCGGGGGCACTATATGGATGACGAAATTGCCCTGGTGCTGCGTGAGGCCTTGCAACAGGTAAACCACAATAGCCAAAAAGGAGTACACTTGGTAGAGGAAAATATTTCCATCACCGAAAGGGAAATGGATGTACTTCGTTTGATCGGAAAGGGGTATAATACCCAGCAAATTGCGGATGAATTATTTATATCCTACCGAACTGTAGAAGGTCACCGCAAAAATTTACTACTCAAAGCGGGTGTAACGAACTCGGTGAGCTTGGTTGTTTTTGCTGTGAAACATGGGCTCATTGAAACCTAGCTACACAATTTTACTTCACCCGCTCCAAAATCCACCCCGAAATCTCATTCAGGGCAATAGGGGAGAAGGTTTGTTCAATTTTTTCGTACTCTTTTGGAGAACCAGTTTCGCATTCCTGGAAAAGGTGGTTCAGGTTGGGCAGTTCCTTGATCGTTACATTGGGGTTTCCTCCTTCTTTGAGATGTTCGGCAACCGCATTCAGGTTTTCTTTGGGAGGAACTTGCAGATCCTTTGAGCCTATAAGGGCAAGTACAGGACATTTAACCCTCCGGAGTGCAGGAGCGGGGTCATATTGTAGGCCAAACTGAAACCAGGGAGAAGAAAGCATCTCGATTTGCGCTTTCATATACTGCTCCCTCGTCATTTTTTTTGGGAGTAAGTCCAGGGGGATTTTTGAAATATTTTTTTCAGAAAAATGGGTGATATCTTCCTTCAACGTTTTAAGATCTTTCGACTGCGCAACAATCGTAAAAGCTTCACGGTTGAGCGCTCGTAGTGTTTTAATTTCCGTTTCCGGTACTCCATATGCTCTTGCCACAAGCTCCCCTTGTAATAACAGGGCTTCCATCAGCGGCATGGCCGGGCCGGCAAGTAAGACCATAAAATGAATTGTGTTCGTTCTGGCGGCAATCATTGGCGCTATAAGGCCACCCTCGCTACTGCCCATCAATCCTATTTTCGCGGAGTCAATATCTTTGCGCGATTGGAGGTATCTCACAGCAGATTCGGCATCGTAAGAAAAATCCAGAGATGTGGCGGTTTGGTAATTTCCGGTGGACTGCCCAATTCCGCGTTTGTCGTATCGCAAAACACCAATTCCTTTTTTTGCTAAATGATCCGCGAGGATTAGAAAGGGTTTGTGTCCCAAAATTTCTTCATCCCGGTTTTGAGGTCCACTGCCACTGATCAATACAACTACCGGATATTTTCCTTCTTTGGAGGGTAGGGTTAAAGTGCCCGCCAATTCTATATGGGCCGAATCGTTTTTGAAACGAACATCTTCACTGTAATAGGGATAGGGCTTTTCAGGCGTTTGAGGTCTTCTGATGACGGAGCTGTCCAGATATAGAAACCATGCGACTACTAAGCCAAAGATTGTGACAAACGCACCCGCAATTAAAATATTTTTTTTCATCGGTAGAAGGGTAGGTTGGCAGGCTATTTGTGTTACAGTAAGATATGTATTTATTTAAATAATTCATAATCATACCTCTTATCTAATAATAGACAGCATTTAAGTAGCTGGTTGCCTATACTATACAAACCTATATGCGTATACTCTGGAAATACCTAAAGCCACATCGTACGTTAATATTTCTTGCTTTATTACTAGCAGGGGCAGCCCAGCTACTCACCCTTATTGATCCCATTATTTTTGGACGAATCATTGATCAGTATGCCACCAATGAGCAAAATCTTTCCGAAACGGAACTAATTAAAGGTATACTACAATGGTTGTTGCTCGCTTTGGGAATCGCTGTTTTGGCACGATTGGCGAAAGCGGGACAGGATTTTGTCACGCGCAAAGCCGTAGCTCGCTTTGGGATGAATATTTTTAATGATGGTCTAAAACAAACACTTAGATTATCCTTTCAGGAATTTGAAGAAAGTAGGAGTGGTACTACCTTATCGGTGTTGCAAAAAGTAAAAACAGATGCGGAGCGTTTTATTAATTCGTTTATAAATGTGCTGTTTTCCTCCTTGGTAGGCGTCGGATTTTTACTTTGGTATAGCATCAACAAAAATTGGTTGTTGGTCCCCGTTTTCTTCGTGGGCGTAGTTTTGCTGGGATCTTTAACCGGTTTGGTGTCCAAGCGGATTAAGGGTATACAACGATCTATCAACAAACAGACCGATCGACAGGCCGGAGTAATTACAGAAAGCTTGCGTAATATAGAGCTGGTGAAAAGTCTTGGCCTTTGTGGAAATACGCCGACTTAATGCATTGACTTTAAATATTTTCGATCTGGAAATGGAAAAGGCAAAAAAGGTAAGCTTTCTTTCATTTTTACAGGGTAATATGTTGAGCCTATTGAAGCAATCCATTCTCTTTATACTACTTTGGCTTATATTTCGTAAAGTGCTGAGTACGGGAGAACTGATTGCGATGCAGTTTATTTCTACTGCTATTTTTACCCCCTTGCAAGACCTGGGTAATATGATCATTCTGTATCGTGAAGCGGATGCATCGTTACAAAGTTTTGACCGACTGATGAAACGCCCTATTGAGCAACGACCTGAAAATTCGGTAGAAATAGGAAAGCTGGAAAGTTTGAGGTTTGATCATGTTGTATTTCGGCATAAGACAGCATCTTATAACGCGATCGATGACATATCATTTAGCATAAAGGCAGGACAAACCATTGCGTTTGTGGGGCCATCTGGTTCAGGAAAATCTACTCTTGTGAAATTGCTGGTTGGACTATATATACCTGTGGAAGGGGATATTCTATTTAATAATGTAAGTTCAAAGTTGATACGATATAATCCGTTACGCCGACAAATCGGGTTTGTAACACAGGATACGCAACTTTATGCAGGTTCAATAAAAGATAATTTACTTTTCGTAAAACCGGCAGCCACGGAAGCTGATATCAATGAGGCCTTGGATAGAGCTTCGGCCACTGCACTTATTGCCAAGGCATCGCATGGTATAAATACCATTTTGGGAGAGGGAGGGATGAAACTTTCGGGTGGTGAAAAACAACGTTTATCTATTGCACGTGCTTTACTTCGGCAACCCCAATTGTTGATTTTTGATGAAGCTACCTCAGCGTTGGATTCTCTTATGGAGGAGGATATAACGGATACGATAAGAGAGATTTCAGGCAATCGACAGCAAATGACCATCCTTATTGCACACCGTTTGTCGACGATCATGCATGCGGATGTTATTTATGTTCTTGAGAAGGGTAAGATTTCTGAAACAGGATCTCACGATGAACTGCTTGATCAGAAAGGGTTGTATTATTCCATGTGGAGGCAGCAGGTAGGGGAGCGGAGGTAGTTCGAGAGGTTATTATAAACGAAGATCGGGGACTTTTTGGGTCCCCGATCTTCGTTATCACGTGCTTCTTACAAATTCATCTTTTTAAGTTCCTTCACCGCGTGGTCAGCCGCGCGAGCGGTGAAAGCCATATAGGTGAGTGAAGGGTTTACACAAGATGCAGAGGTCATAAAGGCGCCATCTGTTACGAATACGTTAGGCGCAGCATGAATCTGATTGTATTTGTTTAGTACGGATGTTTTAGGATCGTTACCCATCCGGGCTGTACCCATTTCATGAATTCCGATTCCAGGATGCTTCGATTCATCGTTATATGATGAAACATTTTTCATGCCGGCAGCTTCTAACATCTCTGCGGCATCGTTCATCATGTCTATACGCATTTTTTTCTCGTTGTCGCCGTAGGCAGCATCAAATACAACTTGCGGTAAACCCCATTTATCTTTTAAAGTAGGGTGTAGCGTGAACCGGTTTTTTTCGTCTGGAAGCATTTCTCCAAAACCTTGTATACCCATAGTCCAGCCACCAGGTTCCGAGAGTTGTTTCTTAAAATCAGCTCCAAACCCATCCATACCATTTCCACGGCCCCAACTTTCACGGCTGGCTCCTCCCTGGTAACCAAAACCGCGAACATAATCGCGTTTGTCACTACCCCAGTTCCGGTAACGTGGAATGTATATACCGTTGGCACGACGACCAAAATAGTACTTATCTTCGTATCCTTCTACTTGTGAGCGTGCACCCACAGCAAGGTGGTGATCCATGATGTTACGTCCAAGCTGATCGCTTTCGTTACCCAAACCATTCGGGAAGCGTTTCGATTTGGAGTTCATCAATATAGATGCAGATGCAATAGCCGACGCATTCAAGAAAATGATTTTGGCGAAATACTCACGTGTCTCCATCGTATTTTGATCGATGATGCGGACCCCGGTTACTTTTCCGGCTTTATCATCATAAATCACTTCTGAAACAATGGCATCGTTGATTAGGGTTAAATTCCCTGTTTTTTGAGCCGCTGGCAATGTGGCTGATTGCGTACTGAAATATCCTCCGTATGGACATCCACGCATACACATATTCCGGAACTGACAAGCCGCCCGGCCGAGTTCGGTATGGAAGCTTTGTGGTTGCGTAAGGTGCGCAGCACGCCCCATGATGACATGGCGACCCGCAAATTTTTTCTCAATTTGACCTTTCACATCTTTCTCTACACAGTTCATTTGCATGGGAGGAAGGAAGTTGCCATCTGGCAATACATCCAGCCCATCTTTGGCACCACTGATACCGGCAAACTTTTCAACATAGTCATACCAGGGAGCAATCTCATTGTAGCGTACCGGCCAGTCTATAGATATTCCTTCTTTGGCATTGGCTTCGAAATCAGCTGGGTTAAGGCGATAGCTTTGGCGCCCCCACAATAACGAACGTCCACCTGTATGGTAAGCACGTATCCAGTCGAAGCCACGGGTTTCTTGATATGGATTTTCCTTATCGTTCTCGAACAGATACCGATGTTCTCCGTTAGCTGTATATCCCGTGCGCATACCCGCCCAATATTCTTCTTTGGCAACGGTGGTTACTCTTCCACGGTATTCAAGTTCCCAGGGAGCGAGGGTTGACGTTTTATAATCGGTGATATGTTTAATATCCCGGCCTCTTTCCAGCATCAAAACTTTTAAGCCCTTCTCAGACAATTCTTTTGCGGCCCAGCCACCGCTGATGCCCGAACCAACTACGATGGCGTCGAACGTAGCTTGCTTGGTTGCCTTTGTATTTAAATTCATGATGAGTGATTTTCTAATTAAGTTATAAAGTGTCGCCCGGGGCAGTGATCAGCGATGCATTTGTACAGCGCTATATCTCCCGTAATTTTCCATTACATAGCCCAAGCTTTCTGGCCAGGCTTAAGGTCAATGCAGCCATCATAACGACCCGGTACTGCCACGTAGTCAAGCGCTTGTGTTGCACCTGGTTCGGAGGTGAAGTAGCCCAGTAGCGTAAGTTCTTTCATGAGACGGAAGAATGGAACACCCGCATCGGTATATTCTTTACCAGCTTCTGTGTATTTCTTTTTATCTTCACTAGCCTTTAATTGCTCACTTTTGGATATAGACTCCATTTCTTTGAGCAGCTTTGTTTGCTCTTCTGGTGATGCTTTCAAGAAGTTCTTTTTCTCAAGTTCCGCTAAACCTCTGTCAAAACTTTCCTGATCATGAGCAGGATAACAATCTTTTAGCATCAATTCAATAAACTCTCCAACTTTGGCATCTTTTGCGCCGGGAGTGTCAGTTTTAGGAATAATGATTTCAGCAATTTCGGATACTAGGTTTTTCCTCTCAGCAGGGAAGGGGAATGTAATACCAGTTGCGGCGTCACCAGCTTGTTTACAGCCTTCCAAAAAAGCCATCATTGTGGGAGCAGAAAGTGCACCTCCCATCAATAAAGCCACCCGGCCTAGTGCATCACGTCTTTTCATTGTATAGGTGAAGTAAGGTTAATAATCCAAAAGTGTAACAATACATTTGATTAATGCAATTGAAACAATTGGGCTAATTTATGAAATATTCCAATTGAATACTTTTTAGAACAATTCTATATAATTAAAATGGAAGTATGTTCTTCTATATCAGTACGATATATAGATTAGAATAGTATTAATCTTTAGGGAGCTATACGCAGGGCTGAAAATGAGATGGTTGACTTAAAGTACCATCAAATTGCAACCTCTTATGTCTGAGTTGTCGAATCGTCCCATTACGTAAAAGGATTCGGGTTCTGGTCCAAATCGTCCTAAATCCTGAGTTTCTATAAAGGAACAAGTGTCCAAGTTTGCTAAATCAATCGCATTGATGCCACCGGTTTTGGATTTGCTTTCTTGATAGGCATGTAGGGTGAAGGGGTCGTTTACATCCCGCAAAAGAATTCTCATGGTATAACCGGGTGTAAACAATCCATCCCCCTGTGAATAGCCTTGAGACAGTAGTTCGGTCATGCCGTATTCGGAATGAATGGAAGGGACGCCAAATCGGCTGGTGAGTATTTGATGAACCTCTTCCCGAAGGAGTTCTTTTCTACGACCCTTCATACCACCGGTATCCATGATGGTCAGGTTCTGTAAATCTGCGAGGAATGCGAGATCGTTCTCACTTTCAGCGAGATCAAGAAGGGCAAATGTAACACCGATCAATAGCACCTTTTTTCCATCCGGATTGGTCGCTAATAACCGAAGTCTTTCCAGTAAATCGTTGGTATTGTGAAGGTAGAAACCCGAATATGCAGAATGCGTTTGGCGAATAAAATGATCCAGCATATACACCAGGGACGAATTGTTTCGTTCAAGGTACGAAGGTAAAAGGGCTAAAATATGGTGGTTGCCTAAGTGACCATATACCTGCTCGAAAATGTTTGTTGAAACGGTTTCGTATAGGTTTCGGTCGAATAAATGGTGGCGGCTCGTGTGGGTTTCGATCCCCGAGGTTTTACTGGTGGTTCCGCTACTTTCAAAGGTACTTACGGGTTCGGGTAACGCACCGCTGGTGATAGTATGATGTTTAAAAAATTGAATGGGTAGAAACGGAATGTCTGATAACTGTTTCACAGTATCGATATCAACCCTTAAATGGCCAATATATTGACCGTAAACGGGATTGTTTAAGGCTTGATAACGAAATATCTGCAATGCCAAATCGGTGAAGTCATCTGGTTGAAGACTGATGATCTGTTGGCGTAAAGTGTTACGCAATTGTGAAAAAGAATTGTTGCTTGGCAATTTCAATACTGTTACTTTCGTAGTTATAGGACAAAGTTAGATGCATAAAGTCAGAAAATACGAAGTCGCGACTGTAAAGTTTATAAGGATCCTTTTCTTTCATGTTTGAAATACTTTAATATATGAAATTTAAACTACTAGCATTTTTCATTTCGGCCATAGGTTTGGCAAGCTGCGTAGATATTCCCGATTTCGATAGTACTCCAAAGATTTATTATAACGGAATTACACAGTATACTGATGTGGATACCCTGGGTGGGCAAAATCAGGAATATGAAATGGTGGTTATTTCTATTGATGTTGAGGATGGGGAAGGGGATTTGGGTGCAACTCCTGAGGAGTATAACGATACAAGCTTTGTTGAAAAATATGTTCAGCGCTCTGGTTGGGAGTTGCCGGCCAATTACGAATTGGTTACCATGACCAAACAACCGGACGGTTCATTCGATGAAAAAATATTGACTGCCGATAGTCTTAAATTCTTTCCTATGTTAACCTCTGGTGGTAAACCTGGTCCTATAAAGGCGAAATTGGATCTTTATACCAAGTATTTTAAGTCTTCATCATCTAAATTGATAACATGTAAGTATAAGGTACGAATTATCGATCGTGCACTTAATATTAGCAATTCGCTGCCCGAACCAACGGATGAGGTAACAGTACCTTCATTGTAATAAATATGCGGGAAAGCATCCGTTTAATATTCGACAATTTCTGCCGGTAAAATGATTCGGAATGTGGTTCCCTTGCCCAGTTCGGAGCTTTTTACAAATAATTTTCCTGAGTGATAATTTTCTACAATACGTTTGGCGAGGGTGAGGCCTAGTCCCCATCCTCGCCTTTTTGTGCTAAAACCAGGGTTAAAAATTTTACTCATATTCGTTTTCGACATCCCTTTTCCATTGTCGGTAATGTCGATCATAATTTGATTTGTCTGCGGAGGGGCCTGTATTGTCACATTAATTTCTCCAATCCCTCCCATAGCATCTACTGCATTTTTACAAATGTTTTCAATTACCCATTCAAATAGATTTTTATTGAGGGAGGCGGTTTGCTGCGGAACCAATTGATTGTCAACCGTGAATTTGACTTTTGATGATACACGCTTTTGCAGATAGGTGATAAAATTAGATACAATTTCTGCAACGTGTTCTTCTTTCATGGTTGGGATTGAACCAATGTTTGAAAAACGGGTTGTGATCATTTCTAAACGTATAACATCTTTTTCGATCTCATCGGCAATAGAGGAATCAATATTTGGGTCACTGCGGAAATATTCTACCCAGGCCATTAAAGACGAGAGTGGGGTGCCAAGTTGGTGAGCTGTTTCCTTAGCTAACCCTACCCATACACGGTTTTGCTCCGCCTTGCGGGCTGAACTGAATGCCAGGTAGGCCAAATAGCCAATGAGCAGCATTACGGATAGTTGTATGAGTGGGTAATATCTTAACTGTGTGAGCAAGAATGAGTTACTGTAATATATATATCCTGTTTTACCTGGTCCAATTTCAACAGGAATGGGCGGATGTTCCTGCTTCATGACAGCAAGTCTTTCATCGATGATCTTCTCTTTTTCCTGTTGGGTTACGTTCGGTGGTAAATTGTCCAGGATCGTTAAATTAGCCTGGTTGTTGTTATTGTCATCAACATAAATGGTAGGTATCTGATAAAAATCAACTGCATCCTGTATCGCCTGTAGTATTACAGTGATATTCTCGTTTACATCCGAGGTAGTAATGGTGCGAAGCAGTTCGG
This sequence comes from uncultured Dyadobacter sp., assembly GCA_937880795.1. Classification (GTDB taxonomy): domain Bacteria; phylum Bacteroidota; class Bacteroidia; order Cytophagales; family Spirosomataceae; genus Dyadobacter. The sequence goes on from CALGRQ010000292.1 coordinate 17,201, forward strand.
CATATAGTTTTACCTCCCGCTCTTCCCTTTCTTCAAGTTTGTCGACCAGATTATTGGTATAGAACAAAGAGCCAAGGCTAAGGATCAGCAAAATGACCCCGATCATGTATTTTAGAAATATCTTCTGATCGTAAAATTCGGATAGAGATCGTCTTAATCGGTCGCTGTTTAACAATGCGACAGGATGCAGGCGAAATTTTGGCTTTGGCGTATCGGATGACATGTATAGCGGGTTCCGGTCCAGGTACTGTTTAAAGAAACGAAGTTACTGTTCTTGAACCTAAATTTTGTGAATAATTCTTTTAGTTGCTCTTGTTCAAGCTGCGTAGGACGACTAGCTTTTGAGAATCAACGAAAAAATGTGGGTCGAATTGGATCGAAAACTAAAAGATTGATGTTCTAAAATATCAGCCCAAAAGATGATGGGCGTCATATATTTGACGGAGCAACCTCAGGAAATTTGTATGTGTTTAGTGGATTTTATTTGTATGCTTTCTAAATAAACATTCGCGCTTTTATTCATTTCCCGATTGTTAGTTTTGTCTGTATTTTTGTAGTTAGAATTAGATATAGTGATGTATAATCATTTCAAGTCAATCAGTTTATCACACCGTAAAGCCCCTCTTGCGATCAGGGAACAACTGGCACTGAATGAAGACAGTGCTAAGGGTGTAATGCTCCGTTTGAAAGATTTTTTCGATGTGACGGACGTACTGACCGTTTCTACCTGCAACCGTACTGAAGTTTACTATTCAGCATCTGAGGATCTGAATGAAGAAATTATCAAACTGTTGCTGATAGAGAAGGGAATTGCAGATCCTGAACCATTTCTCGATTATTTTGAACGGTTTTCAGTGGGCGAAAGTGCGGTTCAGCACTTATTTGAGGTAGCAACCGGGTTGCATTCTCAGGTGGTGGGGGACATGCAAATCCCAAATCAGATCAAGCATGCTTATCAGTGGACGGCAGACCTCAATTTAGCAGGTCCGTTTTTACACCGTTTACTACATACCATATTTTTTGCAAATAAAAGAGTTGCCCAGGAAACCTTTTTCCGCGATGGGGCAGCGTCTGTATCTTACGCCGCGGTGGAATTGCTGGAAGGGTTGATGCCTAATCCTAAAATTTTGGTAGTAGGACTAGGTGAGATTGGTAGTGATGTATGTCGCAACCTGGCGCAGAAAATGGATGCTGATGTCACGATCATCAACCGTACACGTAGTAAGGCTGATGCGCTTGCTCAGGAACTCGGTTTTAGAGTGGCTGATGTGTCAGATATAGAAGCGGAGGTTGCCAATGCCGATATTATTGTATCTTCGATTGCGCGCGATGAACCATTTTTCACAAAGGAAATGATGGTACGTCTTCGTGGTATGTCGTTCAAGTATTTTATTGACCTGTCTGTGCCCCGCAGTGTCTCGCCTGAGGTAGAGGAAATACCGGGTGTAATGCTTTACTCTATTGATTCGATCAGAAGCCGTGCAGATGAAGCCTTGAATCGTAGAATACAGGCAGTGCCGCAGGTTCGCGAAATTATTGACGAAGCGGTGCTTGAGTTTAACGACTGGTCGAAGGAGATGATTGTTTCACCAACCATTCAGAAGTTAAAAGGTGCGTTAGAGCAAATCAGAAAGGAAGAACTAACACGTTTTACCAAGAGTTTGAATGATACCGAGCTAGAAAAGGTAGAAAGAATCACTTCTAGTATGATGCAAAAAATACTGAAATTGCCTGTGCTGCAATTGAAGGCGGCATGTAAAAGAGGAGAGGCAGAGACGCTTATTGACGTTTTGAACGATTTGTTCAATCTGGAAGCTGAAAAGGAGCGTCATTAATACTGAATAATTACTATGGCTTATATAGGGCCCTGAAAAGTTTTTTAACTCTTCAGGGCTTTTTCTTTGGGTGTATAGCGCGCCACAATGGTTATTTTACATTGGATGCCAGACCGTTGCAGAATCCCTGCAAGAAATCAACTCCATGGGAATAAGCTCCAAACCCAACAACAAACCCCAAACCAAACTGACCTGTTAGGGTTAGTGCCTTATTAACCGAGGGAGAGAATTTCACAAACTGTACACGGCCTTTTCCAATAAGGATTAAAGATATGCTGACAATAAGAATGATGATTAGCATGATTGCGGATTTTAGAGATTTATAATATGGGAAAGTTGTTGAAAAGGAATATTAAACCTGAACAAGACCATGTTCGATTTCAGCTTTAGTTTTGCCTCGGTTGGGTGTGTTTTCAATAGGCTGTGTGGTTTGATTTTTAATTTGAATGTCTGTGGGGAGGATTTCCTCTTCCTGGCAGCTGAATAGTAACGTTGCGATAAATAGGATTGCGGAGAATTTGATAGTCGTTTTCATACCTCAGTGTTATATATGTTTGAAATGTTACGTTGTCTCTGATCACATGACAAAGGTGGTGGACGAAAACCGACTAATAAATTTCATATGATCAATGGAAAGATTGTTGTGACGAAGAAAGAACCCTAGATGATGAAGGCATTTTAGAGGGCTTTTTGGGAATTTTGGAGAACTACACTAGCTTCGTCATTCAGCTCGACAGGTTCGTCATAAACTTTACCGTATTCGTAGGGTGCGTTCTAGTTTTACAGCCTATTCAGTGCCTAACTTGCCCGTATGAATCCTTCAATAAAACGTTACAAGAAGTCTATATTTTTTCTGACTATTCTTACGATTATCTCGATTGTTTCGACATGGGACTATCCGGGTTATTTTAGCCGTTGGACTACCGTTGGCTTGCCATTGACGGTTTTAAATGTATACCTCTTGTATGCTGCCATTTATTACATTATTTACCCATCGTTCAAAGTTGGTAAATCCAAAGTAAGGAATATCCTATATCTGGTATTATGTGCGATCGTTTCAATCTCGTTGCATTATCTGGTCACACGTATTGCCGTTACTGATGTCGAGTATATAGCCTCTAAGGACGGTGTACTAAAATCAATCAATCAACCAAAACAAGAAACGAGTGCTGCAAATAGTTCTATTGAATTAATTGCCGGAAGTGTAGTTACATTCCTTATGTTTTTTGGTGTTTGCTGGCTGTTGGTACACTTCCATAGGAAAAAGAACCTCAGATTAAGATTAAAAAGGTGGTGGCGGAATCAAAGACTAAACACATCCGGAATTAATCTGTTATATCTGATGCTGGGGTGGGCTTGTTGGTTATTTTTTACCTTGTCACCCGCCCTGATATCCGGTAAAACCATTGCCTGGCAGACAACCATATTGATGTTATTGCCTTCCATTTTATTCTTCTATATTAACCTTCAAACCAGCTTTAAGCTGGTCGCTAATAATAAACTGTTTATGGCGCTGTTGGTAACCTTAGGCTGGTGGGGAGTGCTACTGATGGTGAAAGCAATTTGGTTTATTTTAATTACAAAAGGACTGGGGCTACCTCCAATTCTGGATGGCAAAAATGCTTATGAGGTAGTTATTAATGCATCAAGCAATAGGCCTGGTTATGCCATTGGAAAAGCAATTGCCGTTGTTGTGAAAGACTCGGCATTTAAAGAACTTATCATACTGCTTGGTAGCTTTATATATGGTTATGATCGTCGGATTACACAATATCGAAGAGAAATGGCTGTGATTACCGAAACGAGGCAACGTGAGCAGTTGAAGCAAAAAGAAATGGAAAAGGAGGTGGTGGATGCGCGACTACAATCGCTTAAATACCAAATCAACCCGCATTTTCTGTTTAATAGTCTTAATTTTTTATACTCACAATCGCTGCCACTGTCGGATGAATTGGCCCGGGCAACCATGTTACTATCTAAAATGATGCG
>CALGRQ010000293.1 GCA_937880795.1 uncultured Dyadobacter sp.
TGACACCCATTGCCGCTGTTCCCCCAAAACTTGAGGCCGCGAAAATGATAAATCCACAGAAAAGAATTACAGCCGTATAGATCATACTCAGGCCTGTTCCAAAAATGGAATTGGTAACCGCTTCGGAAGCGCTCAAACCTTTTTCATATAGCTCCTGGCGATAACGCGTCAGGAAATATACCGTACCGTCTGAAGCTATACCAAAAGTGATACTAAAAATCAGAATAGTTGTCGGTTTAAAATAGATGTCGAAATAACCCATTATCCCCGCAGTAAGGGCCAATGGTATCAGACAAGGTAGTTTTGAGAGCAGAATGATCGGGATAGAACGGAACAAAACCATTCCTACAATCGCAATTAAAACGATGGCGATCAACAAACTCTCATATAGGTTACTGAGCAAATAATCATTGCTTTTCAGGAAAACCAAACTGTGGCCGGTTAGGCCAACCTTATACTGTTTTGGGCTGAAAATAGAATCGACCTTCGGACGTATTTGCGCCATTAGTTCTTTAATACGTTCAGAACCTACATCAGCCATCTGAAAGCTTACACGGGTAACACTCTTATCTTCACTGAGGAACGAATTAACTTGCTTGGCGGCCCCTTCTTTCCCTTCTACGTAGCCTGTCAGTTTTGCCAGTTCAAGGGCTCCGGGCAATACAAAATATTTTGAATCTCCACCACGATAACCCTGATATAGGAATCGCGATGCCTGAACGACCGACACCGGTTTAGAAAATTCCGGAAAATCAGCCATCATATTTTGCAGCGACTTGATCTTGTAAAGCACTTTTGCCTGATCCCCAAAAACGCCATTCGGCTGTTTCGTATCGATCATCACCTCAAACGGCAATACGCCATTAAAGTTCTTTTCAAAAAAGCGCAAGTCGGTATATACCACGTCCTTTTTGGGAAGGTCGTCCACCACGTAGCCTATTGTCTTAATTTTAGTCATTCCATATGCAGAAACGACAATCAAAACCACCATGGCTATATAGATTTCTTTCCGACGATGGTGCACTAAGTTATTCACCATCGATAAGAATCCCGACGCCCATTTTCCATCGAGGTGCTTCATATGACGTGGCTTCGGTACATCCATATAGTGCAGGGTAATGGGTAGTAATACCAGGCAAAGCACATACGTCATCATGACGCTAATTGCCGCTACAACTCCAAATTCGACCAGGAGACTACTGTTGGTGAAATAAAATACTCCAAAACCAATGGCTGTTGTGGTATTTGCCAGAAAGGTTGATAATCCAATTTGTCTAACCATTTCCCGGATAGCATGATCCTTGGCCTGATTATTTCGCAGTTCTGCCTGATATTTATTAATCAGGAAAACGCAATTGGGAACACCAATAACAATCAACAGGGGAGGGATAAGCCCGGTGAGGGCCGTAATTTTATATCCGAATAGTTGCAAAAAACCGACCGAGAAAACTACCCCGATTAAAACAACAACAATGGATAACATCGTCAGACGGAACGACCGGAAGAACGCCCATAAAATCAGAAGGGTCACAAATACCGCCAGTCCCATAAAAAGCTCCATTTCTCCGGAGATTTTTTTCATGTTCACCGTTCGGATGTATGGCATTCCCGAATAATGCAGATCAGCCGAATATTTGCTGGCAAACTCTTCGGCTATCGCTTGTATATCGCTTACAATCGTTAGCCTGCGTTTAGAATTTAACTCCTTATCGTTGAAGGTAATCACGATCAGCGTAGCATTCGTCTTAGAATTTAAGACCAACCCTTCGTATATCGGCAAGTTTAGGATTTCCCTTTTAATGCTATCCACCTCAACCTGAGTAGTCGGGATATTCTTAATAACCGGTTTAAAGTCAAATTGACGTAAACTGTCATTACGGGTTACTTTTTGCAAATTGGCTAAGGAAAGAACACTTTTAATACCGTCCGTTTCCCGTATACGTTGTGTGAGTTTACACCAATCACTAAATTTATTAACCTCAAACAGTTGTGGATCTTGCCAACCAATCACCATGACACTACCGTCTTCTCCAAACTGCTTTCGGAAGTCCTGATACTCCTTTTCTACGGGGTCATTGGCCGGTAGAATACGCGCAAACTGATAGGACAACTCAATTTTGTTGGCTTCATAAGCCATGAAAAGTGTAGATACTAAGATCAGGGCCACCCACATTAGCCGGTATCGGATGATGTAAGTCGCAATTTTATTCCACATAATTTAATCGATTGATTTTGCAAAGGTGGCAAAGATAGGAACTGATGATAAAATTGAGCTATTAAAAGTTCAAATTAGCCTTCAAATTGCCTGATTTGATGAGTTAAACGATTTTACGTTCCATCTTTGCCTTAATAATTGATTATCCCCGTCAAGAAGGATTCTTAGTCCTCCAATACTTTTTCCAAATGGTGTCGCTGAATCCCGAAAAAGGACTTTGCTTCGCTGATTTTTTTTAGAACTTGAGTTCTGTCCGAATCCGTACTTTTACCTTTTACCCCCACAATCATCACATTTTTAGGTGTGTGAGCATCTGAAATAAACTCGAAGACCTTCGTCTTGTAGCCAAAATATTCAAGGATTAGCGCACGAATGCCATCAGTAACCATTTCTGCTTGTCTTTCCAAAAAAATACCATGACGAACCAGAAAACCAAGTTCGTTGGATGCTTTGGTTTTCTCCATCTCACGTCTAATCTGTTTGTGACAGCAGGGCGCTACCACAATCAAATCCGCTTTCGCTTTGATTCCTTTCAGAAGGGCATCGTCTGTGGCAGTATCGCATGCATGGAGAGCAATGAGTACGTTGGTATCTATAGGTTGATAATCTTCAATGGTACCTTCCACAAAATTTAAACCATCAAATTGAGAATCACGCGCAATGGTATTGCATAGCGCAACCAGATCTGGACGAAACTCTACTCCCGTAACCTGTGAGGGCCTGTTGACCACGTTGGAAAGGTAATCGTATAATGCAAAAGTCAGATACCCTTTACCGGATCCCATATCCACAACACGTAGTTTATCCGTTTGTGGAAGATCCTTTATCAAAGGACTTATAATATCAATGTAGTGATTGATTTGCTTATATTTATCCTGGGCATTCTTGAAAACATTCCCCTCCTGATCGGTAATTTTTAGGGCAGCCAAATAGGGTTTACCACTAGAGGTAATGGGACGTTTCTTCACCTTGTCGTGACTTGCGTCGGGTATCACATTAGACTTTGGCGGCAATTTCTTTAAAACCGCGTTCCCATTGGCATGAACCGTATAGTTTAAGTCAAAACCACTGGTAAACAAATTACCAAGCTTAAAGCCAGTCAATAGCTGTTGACTCAAAACTTGTTTTGCCTCCTGAATCGCATAGTTTTTAACTATATCTCGCGTTTTGTACCGATAAGTCAGGCTAAGCTTTTCTTCTCTTTTAACCAGAATTCTTTTGCAGTATATATTTTTAAGGTTTTCTTCTTTTCCTTTATAGTTACCTAACGACAAGCTGATAAAGGTGTTACCGATAAAACTCTGCTCAAAAGCTGCAATAAATTCTTCAATTTTGGCTTCAATCATTTTCTATAATATTCAGATTCTGTCAGGCTATAACTACTGTATAATCAAATCGTTATAACCACTACTTTATTATCCAACTTATCAGCGTGTTACATTAGGAATTTCAATATACACGCTCACACCAGTGTCAGCGTTTTTACTTATCGTAATATTACCCAATAAACTATTTACCCGGCTTTTGATATTGTTCAATCCAATACCATCCTTAGAGTTCTCATCTATGCCAATGCCATTATCTGTCACCTTCAACGCGATCGTTTTTTGGTTCTCTACCAGACTAATGTTCGCCACTGTTGCTTTTGAATGTTTCGTGATATTATGGGTAAGCTCACGTACGATACTGTACAATTCAAATTCGGTTTTAGTCCCATAGCGCTTACCTTCATTGTTATGATTAAAGATAAAATGAATGGTTTTATTCTCATTAAGCTTTCCTATGAGCCTATCCAATGCCACAATAAGGCCGGATTCCTCCAATTCATCGGGAATCAAATTGTGGGAAAGACTTCGTACCTCCTTATAGGCTGCCCCAACCATCTCTTGAACCCTCTTATACATTTTTTGTTCTTCCGGTGGCAACGCTTTTTGATCAATACCAAACAAATACCAATTGAGCGACGCAAGCGTTCCACCCAAATGATCGTGCAACTCCGCTGCTACACGTTTACGCTCAATCGTTTGCCCTTGGATCATAGCCTCCTGAATCTCCGCATTTTTCCTTCTCAGCTTGCGGTTATTACTATACAAAACACCCGCACCTAAAATGATCAAGCAACTGACGGCTATCAATATTCTTTGAATCTGATTCTGCTCGTCAATCGTTTGTTGTTTCAGTGCCAGATCTTTTTGCCGATTTTCATAGACCAGCTCGGTCATAGTATATTGGCGCTGCACATATTCCTCATGCATGGTTCTTCGGTACCAATAAGCCCGTTCACTATGGAGTATAGACTGGGTAAACATTTTTTTAGCCTTATAAGAGCGTCCTAACGTTTGGTGCGCCCAGTTGCTTTGTCGGATGCTGTTATACTTCCGGGCATATGCAAGCGCCTTATTCGATTCCTCAATCGATTCATCATAACGTTTTTCCCAAAAATAGGAATTACCCAAATCGTTATAAATACTTAGCTCTCCATAGAAATTGTTTTGCGCTTTATATATAGCCAAGGCCTTCATGTAGTTGATCTCCGCATTTTTATAATCGGCACATTTAACGTACATATAACCCCAGCTTTGGAGTACAATGGCTTTTCCATTTTCATAATTAATTTTATCAAAGAGGTCGTATGCCTTTTGATAATATTCTTTGGCCTCATCCATATCATCGCGTTCCCGACTTAGGTTAGCCATGTTTTCTAAGCATAAAGCACGAGAACTGTCGTCACCCATTTGTACAAAACGAAACAACGCATTTTCGTAATTTACCTGAGCGGAGTCCCATAGCCTATATTCAGCATAACTTTCTCCCATAAACCGAATGGCATGCGCCGTATACAAGGGCATGTCGAGCTGGGAAGAAATTAACATTGTTTCGTTAGAAAGCTCGCGAAGCAGATCATAACTACCTTCCATTAAGTAGAATGAACTGAGAATGTTATATGCCTGTATTTTTCCTTTACCCCAACTGTGTTTCTGCGCCAATTTCAATGCTTCATTCACATTTAAAATGGTTTTTTTTGCATCGTGATACAGATTGGCCCGCGCCAAGCCGAGGAATTCATTAATCTTTACAGTATCATCGGCGAATGTACTTTCGCCCGTAAGTAATCCACTTTTGGAGGATTTAAATGAAGAGCACTTGGCACCCGCCAATAAAATGGCTAATGAGAAAAAAAGACCTAATTTGTAAAATGCATTCATAGATCGGATATACCAAGTAGGATATCTTTAAGGGCAAAGGAGGAAAAAATCATTCATAAAACGTTGAGATTAATTTTTGATAAAATTAATCAAAAAAGATACTTATTAGGGGAATTGATATAGAAATGTAGGCCAAACATCTACATTTCTACATTTTTAGAGCGTCTTCACGGATGATATAACGATAGGGTAGTTCCGTTCCTACACGTAAGCCAATGCGAGTGGTAACGTCTATCTCAAATCCGGATATTTGAGCCGGTATAATAAATAAATCCCCTTCGGTAAATGTTCCATTATTATGAAGGGCTTTACTGATTCCCATAGATTGCACCAATTTGCCGGGACCGCTACATAGATCTTCTGTCCGCATTTTTTTGCGAGACACATTGGCTCTGCTGTGTGCTCTTTCCCTTCTAGCATGCATGAGTTCGAGACCCCGTATCGGTTTCAAGGCACGTATTAATACCGCCTCACCAATCCCCGCTCGATTACTCACCACGTTCAAGCATTGATACATTCCATAAATATGATACACATATATCGTACCCGGATCTCCATACATGGGCTGTGTGCGTGGGGTATAGCGGTTGTATGCGTGACAAGCCGGATCATCCTGTAAATAGGCCTCCGTTTCAATAATAATCCCGCTGGTTAAACCATCGGGACTATCATGAACAAGCTCACACCCCAACAAAGCTTTTGCCATAGATTTTGTATCATGAGACTCATAAAACAAAGACGTAAGCCTGTTGTAGATCATTGTGGCTTATATAATATTCATTGTTTGCTCCTTAATCTTTTCAAGTTCATCTTTCATACGCACCACCAAATGTTGGATCGACGAGTCATTGGCCTTTGAGCCAATGGTATTGATTTCCCGACCGATTTCCTGGGCTATAAAATTCAGCTTCTTACCATTGCTTTCGGCTGATTCCAACGTCTCTCTGAAATAACTAAGGTGATTGGCCAGACGAATCTTCTCCTCAGATATGTCAAACTTTTCAATGTAGTAAATCAATTCCTGCTCGAAACGGTTCGGGTCAAAGTTATCATCTGACAACAAATCCCTTACCTGCTTCTCCAGACGCTCCCGAACGGCAGGTATCCGCAATTTATCTTGCTCAATGACACTGTTTAGCAAATTGGAGATTTCAGTGATATAGTCGTTAAACTTGTCTGCTGTCATTTTTCCCTCTTGCTCGCGGAAGGTATTGCACTTGCGAATAGCCTCTAAAACTGCCGTTTTTATTTGTGACCAGTCATTTTCTTTGCTAGACTCGTCTACGGTTTCAGTGTTATACGAATTAGGCATTTGAAGCGCAATCCTGTACAACTCTGTTTGGTCCGGGGTAAAGTCAAGTCCGGTTGCTGTTTCGGTCAAATCGTTATAATAGGCTTGAACCAAGGCACGATTTACCGTTGTAGAAGCCACCGTTTTTCCAACTGGACTTACGGTTAGCGTAAATTCCACCTTCCCACGCTCTAATGACTGTGTCAAAAGATTTCTAATTTCTATCTCCCGCTCTGAATAATGTCGAGGAATGCGGCAGTATATATCCAGAAATTTAGAATTCAGTGTTTTTATTTCAACCGTTACATTGATTGATTCAGATTCGATGTTGGATACACCGTACCCGGTCATGGACTTTAGCATGTAAGTTGTGCTTTATATAATAGTTATTTTTAATCAAATTTCGTCAAACGGTCAATTAAACCGCTGTTTACCGCCCGATTTGGCCGGATGTTGGCTTTCCGAAGGTTGAGGTTTAGAAATCAAAGCATTTTTCTCAATTTCACTGCTTTCCTCCCGATATCTCGATACATCGCAAGCGAGGTAAATGGCTTGTAAAATAGAACCCTGAGATGCCTGATTTTTTCCGGCAAGGCCATAAGCTGTTCCATGATCGGGGGATGTCCGAACAACAGGTAAGCCCGCCGTGAAGTTAACCCCTTCGTTAAACGCAAGTGTCTTGAAAGGAATCAGACCCTGATCGTGATACATTGCCAAAACCGCATCGTACTTTTTATATGTGCTTGCTGCAAAGAAGCCATCTGCCGGGAAAGGCCCCATTACCAAATGGCCTTTATCCTTA
>CALGRQ010000294.1 GCA_937880795.1 uncultured Dyadobacter sp.
TGCACCAAGCTGCCCTCCTCCCTCAGGAATTTCCCAGGAATATTCATAGATGGCGTACCGAAACTGACCCACCAAATAGATATTATTCTGACCATCGATGGGTAATATACCGATTGCCTGATTTTTGAATTTTACGAGTCCATATATGCCATTCGAGCCCCCTGGCGTTATTACTTCTCTGTGGTTGAGTTCGATCCATGGATTTTCATAGACCGTTTCCGACGAAAGAGTTTTCCAATTATTTTCTGTGGTTAGAACCCGCATTTTCTTAGTATTTTTACGCACTGATTTATTGAAATAAAATGCAAATAAACCAAAATAAGCGTAAACAACGGCTCATCCTGCTATCTTTTATAGTAAGCATCGTGCTCACGGGCATGAAGTTTTTTGCTTATCACATTACATCTTCCAATGCGATTCTAAGTGACGCTCTTGAGTCTATCATTAATGTGATTGCCAGTGGTTTTGCATTTTACAGCATCTATCTTTCCGCGCAGCCAAAGGACCGAAATCATCCATACGGACATGGGAAAATAGAGTTTTTCTCGGCGGGATTTGAAGGAGCTCTCATTATAATCGCTTCTCTTTTCATTATTATAGAGGGGGTAAATCGTCTCATGAATCCTGCCCCAATACAAAATCTGGAGGAAGGTTCTCTGTTTATCCTTTTTACAATACTTGTCAATACTGTTGTAGGCTATCAGCTCATATTGGAGGGCCGACGTTCCCACTCCATGGCATTAACCGCCGACGGACGTCATCTTTTATCCGATAGTGTGAGTAGTCTTGTTTTGATACTCAGTGTTGGGCTAATATTACTAACAGGATTGGAATGGATAGATAGTGTTGCCTCGCTCCTTTTTGGAGTCTTTTTGGCCTATAACGGATATACTTTGGTGAGTAAATCAGTTGCAGGGCTCATGGACGCAACGGATGACAAACTGGTCGACATGGTTGTGAGAACCTTGAATGCAAATAAAAAGAATTACTGGATCGATGTGCATAATTTAAGGGTTCAGCAGTATGGTTCCGATCTTCATATTGATTGTCACCTTACGCTTCCGTACTATTGGGAACTGCAAAAAGTGCATGAGGCTATCCATGAATTTGAAAATAAAATCAAAGAGAGTCATTCAGGAGAAACAGAGATTTTTGTTCATGCAGATCCCTGTTTGCCAGAGTGCTGTTACTTTTGTAAGGTTGAAAATTGCAAAGTTCGCCAGCATGACTTTGTGCTTGATGTGGAATGGGATGCTGGAAAACTGGTAAAAAATGAGAAACTTTACAACGAAGCAAAAATCAATTTAAAAGAGTATCTATAATTTCTAAATTTTAACCATGATGAATTTTTCAAGAAGGGATTTCCTAAAAAAGGCTGGTGCAACGGCTTTGGCTGCAACGACTATTACAGACCTTTTCGCTGACGCCGCTGCAAAAAAGCAATGGTTTGATATTTCACTTGCTGAATGGTCTTTACACAAAGAGTTGTTTGCCAAAAAAATTACCAACCTTGATTTCCCAGTATTAGCCAAGAAGGAATTTGGAATCGACATTGTGGAGTATGTAAGTTCTTTCTTCAAAGACAAAGCAGAAGACAAAGCATATTTGGCAGAGCTTTTAAAAATTGCAAAAGATAACGGAGTTAAAAATCACCTCATCATGGTAGACGGCGAGGGAGGTTTAGGCGAACTAGATCGTACGGTTCTTAACAAGTCTGTCGAAAACCATTATAAATGGGTTGAGGCTGCGAAATACTTGGGTTGCAAATCCATTCGTGTAAATGCGTATGGTAAGGGAAGCAACGAAGAAATCGCCAAAGCTGCTGTTGAAGGTTTGGGTAAACTTGGTGAATTCGCTAAGAAAACCGGCGTCAATATTATAGTAGAGAACCATGGAGGAATTTCTTCTAATGGCGCTTGGCTTGCTGGTGTGATGAAGCAAGTGAACATGAAAAATGTAGGTACACTTCCTGATTTCGGAAACTTCTGTATCACAAGAAAAGATGGCGGATGTGCAGAATCGTATGACAGATACCAGGGTACAGGAGAACTTATGCCATATGCAAAAGGTGTGAGTGCGAAAACTTATGATTTTGATGAAAAAGGTAACTGTATTGAAACAGATTACACGAAAATCCTGAAAATTGTAAAGGATAGCGGATTTAGAGGTATTGCAGGTATCGAATATGAAGGAAGCAAATTGTCTGAACGTGATGGTATCAAGGCAACTAAGGCTTTACTTGAAAGACTAAGACCAACGATCTAACTGGTTAGAGCCTAAACAAAAGAAGAAGCCTGAATTCGATATGTTTTCAGGCTTCTTCTTTTATAACATTTACGAAAAGGTTTTACATACCCAGATAGCTCAAAAATTCCTTACGCGTGGTTTCATTTTCAAACTTACCGCCGTAATAGGCCGTAACCGTAGAGCTACCTGAATCACGGATTCCCCGCGACTGGACACACATATGACGAGCGTCAATCACGACGGCAACATCTTCTGTCGAAAGTGCATCCTTCAACTCGTTAGCAATTTGAACCGTCAGGCGCTCCTGTACCTGCGGACGCTTGCTGAAATACTCTACGATTCGATTTAGTTTAGATAAACCAATTACCTTACCGCTAGATATATAGGCTACATGCGCCTTTCCATAAATAGGTACAAAATGGTGCTCACAGTTAGAGAAAACCGTAATGTCCTTCTCTACCAACATTTGATCGTACTTGTATTTATTGTCAAAAAGTGTAATCGCAGGCTTATTTTTAGGATCCAGACCACTAAAAATTTCCTTAATATACATTTTGGCAACTCTTTTAGGAGTGCCCTTCAGGCTATCATCGGTAAGATCCAGACCCATTATTTCCATGATATGACGAAAGTGCTTTTCGATGAGTTCAATCTTGGTGTCATCTTCCAAAGCAAATGCATCCGGTCTCATGGGAGTATCGATGGACGAAAATAGGTGGCTATCCCCTACTTCCTCTACCATGGTATCATTAGACGGGGTATTCGACAAAGTTCCGTTCTGTTTCATATAGTCTTATCTTAAGGGAGAGTCCCTCGTCAATTTTGGTTCTTAAAATAGTATATATTACGATGGCAATATTCTCTGCTGATGGATTTAATTGATGAAACTCTTCGACATCCAGATTCAGGTTTTTGTGGTCAAAACGATCAAGAACGAATTCTTTAATCAGCGCACTCAATATCTTCATATCAATTACATAACCGGTTTCAGGATCCACCTCACCTGTTACCTGAACAATCAATTCATAATTGTGTCCATGAAAGTTTGGATTGTTGCATTTGCCAAAAACAGCTTCGTTTTCCTGGTCAGTCCAAGCAGGATTATGAAGGCGATGTGCCGCATTGAAATGTTCCTTGCGAAACACAGCCACTTTATGAGCCATATATACCAACTAAAATAAAAAAATGCCTTAAATGTCGTTACAAAGTATGTGTCCAACACACTTAAAGCCGCAGAGCGTATGTGGGTGCTCCTTGGAGTTACTTGCAATCGGTAAACGTTGAAGAAATTAAATTTGTTCAAGGAACGGTGAAATTCTCAAAATATATTTCTGAAACGTTCCATTTTTTAGTTTATAAAAAAAATTAAAAATGCGTTATTTGGCGTATATTGCACACTTGACCTATAATTATTTTAAACCTATAACCCTTTTAATTACTGCCTCAATGAGCAATAAGAAAAACAATTACCTGGTTCCACTATTTATAATCGGTATTTTATTCTTTGTAATGGGTTTCGTTACGTGGGTAAACGGAACATTAATTACCTTCTTCAAAAAGGCGTTTGGCCTTGACAATGCAAGTAGCTATCTGGTTACTTTTGCATTCTTTATTTCCTACACATTGATGGCAATTCCTTCTTCTATGGTTTTGAAAAAAACTGGTTTTAAGAACGGTATGTCGTTAGGGCTTTTGGTAATGGCAGTTGGAACATTAATCTTTATTCCTGCGGCAGATATGGCAAGTTACAATCTGTTTCTGGTGGGTTTGTTCACCATTGGTATTGGTTTAACGGTGCTTCAAACTGCGTCGAATCCTTACATTACAATCCTGGGACCTCGTAATAGTGCTGCTCAACGGATCAGTATCATGGGTATTGCCAATAAAGTTGCGGGTATTATCAGCCAGGTGGTAGTTGGTGGTTTGTTACTTACAGGAGCTACATCCACAGATCCAAAAGAGGAACTTGCCAAAGTGGAAGTGCCTTATATGATTTTAACTGCTGTATTGGTAGGTTTAGCACTTCTCATTCGCATGTCAAAAGGGCTTGTTGAGGTTAGTGAAGAAGAGGAAGATGATAAATCAGCTTCAACGGAACAAGTGGCTACAACAAAAACAAGTGTATTCCAATTCCCTAATCTTGTTTTTGGTGTAATTGCGCTGTTTTGCTATGTGGGCGTAGAGGTGATCGCGGGTGATACCATCATAAGCTATGGTGAGTCGCTAGGATTAGAAGGAGCTCACCTTTTTGGGACCTATACCTTGGCTGGAATGATGATCGGTTATCTTCTCGGTATTGTGCTTATTCCAAAATATGTATCTCAACAGAGTTATTTGATTTTCTCAGCAATATTAGGTGTTATCGTAACGATTGCTACCGTATATACTACTGGTTTTACCTCGGTTCTATGCGTTGCGATCTTAGGTTTTGCTAATGCCCTGGTATGGCCTGCATTGTGGCCGCTTGCTTTGAGTGGTGTTGGGAAATTTACAAAAACGGCCTCTGCTCTGATGATCATGGGTATTTCTGGGGGAGCAGTAGTTCCAATGATATATGGCGCAATCGCGGATAATATTGGAAGCACTCAAAAAGCTTATTGGATTATGGTTCCTTTGTATCTATTCATTCTTTTCTTTGGTTTGGTAGGACATAAAAAGAAAAACTGGTAGTAGTCGTTAATTGCTAGATCAGAGAGTCCGGAATTTTTACAGATTCCGGACTTTTTTTGTTTAAAAATGGTCTGAAAACGTTTTCAACAACAATGAATATCCCGCAGAGGTTGTTAGTGATAGGGGTTTATAGGATAATCTTATCAGAAGATTATTAAGAGTGGCCCTTCGTTATCAAAAATGGTTATCTTCTTTGGTGTCATGTAGTTAAGTGGTATAGAGAATTTTTGATTTAAAAATTGTAATAATTTGATGCGATTGCATAGTTACCTTTTTTTAAATCAAGGTCTAACAAGATAAAAAGTAGATAATTATTTATTCTTACAAATTCTATACCAACTAACCCACATGAAAAAATTTTTACTGTCCTTATTGTCAACATTAATTTTTGTGCCGGTTTTAGCGCAGAACACTTTTCCTTCGCCAGGTGCACAAGTAATTTGTAGTACTACGAGTAATTCGTTGTCTAGTGTAACTGCCTCAGACGGCGTTACCATTTCTTCATCACTTCGGCTAAATGCTCCATGTTTAGATACAGATCTTGCATCCTTTTCATTGAATAGTCCGGCACAATATCGTAAGCCAACGTATTGTTACAACAATGGATATTTCCCAAGTTCTTATGGTAACCCCTTGGCCATATCCAGAAATTCCACGGCTAATACCGGTAATTGTACCAGTGCAGAATCAGCCGTAGTAGCCAGGTTTACCGGATCGGTTAAGCCAGAAGGTTTAAGTTTTATTGTTTGTGATGTGGACAATCCCTACGACACAATCCGTGTCCAAGTTTATAGCAACGGAGCTTTGGTTGACTATACTTTTCAGTTCATGGAGAGTAATCCAGCATTGTCCTACGCCTGGACCAACAATACTACCGGTTCAGGCAACTCAGTGAATTTTAATGGCGGAGCCAATGGCGTTTGGGGTGAGTCATCGGCTACAACAGACTGGGAAAAGGGTGCTATCAAATTTCAATTGCCTACTTCGGTTGCAGTAGACAGCATCATTGTAACACACATCATTCGTAACAACAGGAGTGATATCAATGCTGCTATTTCCATTGGGGCATTCAATTGGGTAAAAACTTCACTACCGGTAACATTGGTTGATTTCAATATCAGCAATCAACCATCTGACTGGGGTAATGAGTCTGTACATCTGAACTGGCAGACAACATTTGAAAAGGATGCGGATTACTTTGATGTTGAGAAAAGCAATACAGGTAAAAGTTGGGAGGCAATTGGTCGCGTTAAACCCGGTACAGATGGAATGGGTGGAAAGTATAGTTTTATAGACCCGAAACCATTCAATGGAAATAATTATTATCGATTAAAAATGGTAGATACGGATGACGCCTTTGCATATAGCGGTATTAAGTCCATTCATATAAAATGGCCTGTGTCACTATATCCCAATCCGGTTTCGGAAACATTGAATATTAGTTTACCAGATTGGTCGGATATTAGATCTGTTAAACTGTTAAATGGTACCGGTAAACAAGTATATGAATCCAATAGTAAGCATGAGAATAGTATCAATGTAAGTAAATTTCCTTCTGGTATTTACCTGTTAAACATCTACCGAGGAAATGGAGATGTACTATCAAAAAAAATTGTGGTAGCTCAATAATCAAATTTTAAATACGATTAGCAGTAAAACCGCCACGGTCTCTTGTGCGGTTTTGCTGCTTTATGGCAATTCGGGAAATCTTAAAAATATTTAATCACGACACTGGGGGATCTGGTTCCATTACAAATAAAAAGGGGCTGTCACTGAAACTTGTCCTTTGGGTATCCATTGCGTACGATGAGTTGTTGGTTAGCTTTGGCTTAATTTTGGGTATTAAATGGAATAAATGCACGAATCTAATTCCTATTGTGTTTTAGTTTTGTGACCTTTGTTATCAAATTCTGTTTATTCAGTGCAGATGGCGGTTACAAGTAATCCCAAACATTGAGTATACCTGTTTGTAAATAACTGCATAGTATAATTATTGTCGATGACATTATTAACAGCTTCCGAAAGCAAGAATATATACTGTCCGTCTTTGACGGAATATAAGCGCCGTAAAACCATTACCATCCATATTGGTGATGTGCCAATGGGATCGGATTATCCGATTAGAGTGCAATCGATGACCACGGTGGATACCATGGATACGAAAGGATCTATTGATGAGGTAATACGGATGGTAAACTCTGGGTGCGAATATGTGCGCATTACTGCTCCCAGTGTAAAGGAGGCTCAGAATCTTGAAAACATTAGAAATGGGCTTCGTAAAGCCGGTGTGATGGTTCCGCTGGTAGCCGACATACATTTTACGCCCAATGCTGCTGAATTGGCCGCTCGAATTGTAGAAAAGGTCAGGATTAATCCAGGAAATTATGCCGATCGTAAGAGGTTTGAGGTGATCGATTATACCGATGCTTCTTACGCAGCCGAATTGGAACGGATCAGAGAAAAATTTATTCCACTGATTAAAATTTGTAAGGAGCATGGTACAGCCATGCGAATTGGTACCAATCATGGCTCCCTATCCGACCGTATATTGAGCCGCTACGGTGATACTCCGCTGGGAATGGTGGAGTCAGCCTTGGAGTTTTTGAGGATTTGCGAGGAGTTTAATTACTTCAATATTGCGCTATCCATGAAATCGAGCAATACCCAAGTGATGGTAGAAGCCTATCGATTGTTGGTTCAAAGGTTAGATGAAGAAGGTTTAAAGCCGTATCCCTTGCACTTGGGAGTAACGGAGGCCGGTGAGGCGGAAGATGGCAGGATAAAATCAGCTGTTGGTATAGGTACGTTGTTAGAAGACGGATTGGGTGATACAGTTCGCGTTTCGTTAACAGAAGCGCCTGAAAATGAAGCTCCCGTTGCCAGAAAGTTAATTGAGCGATATACCTCACGCGTACCTCATGCCTCCATCGAGCCCGTAAGTTCCTGTCCCATTAACCCTTTTCAATATAGCAGAAGGGATACTCTCGAAGTATTCAATTTTGGAGGTCATAATGTACCTCGCGTCATTGCAGATTATTCAAACATCAATATCAGCGAGTATAGTGATTTAAAAAGCATAGGTCATTTCTTCTTGCCTGTTCCTGATAAATGGGCTATGAACGACCAAGGTGCAGATTTTATCTATACTGGTAAAAAAGTCTCTCCTTTCATGTTGCCCAATGGGTTGAAAGAGATTCTTGACTATGAACAATGGTTGGAGCAATTGGATAAAACGAATCGTTTCCCGTTACTAACAGCCTCAGCATGGACTGGTTTGGCGGGATCGGATATATCCGCCCAATTGAACTTTGTGAAAGGAACTATACATGATTTTGATAAGGCTTTTTTGATTTCCATTGCGGATTGTAAAAATGTGGTCCTGCTTCTGCATACCGACAACTTGCATGCAATGCCGGAAATGAGACGGTTCTTCTTTGAACTTGTTGAAAAGGGCATTAAAGTTCCTGTGGTGATACAACGTGCGTATGATGTAAATTCGGGAGATGCACTCACGTTATATTCAGCTACGGATATTGGTGGATTGCTGGTAGATGGCTTTGGAGATGGCGTGTTGCTATCGCCAGTATTTGACGAGGGTGACAATGATAAACTCAAAGCAGCAGCAACCTATAATAGTATAGGATTTGGCATACTTCAGGCAGCGCGCACACGCATGTCTAAAACGGAATATATTTCATGTCCCTCCTGCGGTCGCACATTGTTCGATTTACAGGAAACAACGGCAATGATCCGGAAACATACCGAACATCTTAAAGGGATAAAAATTGGTATTATGGGTTGTATTGTGAATGGACCGGGCGAGATGGCAGATGCGGATTATGGATATGTGGGTATGGGAAAGGATAAGATTGCTTTGTATAGAGGCCAGGAAGTGATTAAGCGGTCGGTTACTGCTGCCAAGGCAGTTGATGAATTGATTGAGCTTATTAGAGAGGACGGTCGTTGGATTGATCCATCGGAGGTAGAAGTTTTGAACTAGTGGTGAACCACTTGAAATTTGATTGGCAATGAAAGGTTATTTTCAGTTAGGCGAAGTATTTAAATATTTTATCCGCGTTTTTAAAAAACCGGATCCCAATGCACCCAATTCTTTTAATTTAAGGGTGATGCACGGTATTAATAGGATTTCTATAGTGATGTTTATTTTTTGTATGATAATCATGATAATTCGTGCTTTCACAAGATGAACCTCGAAACTCTGCGTGATTATTGCCTATCTCTACCAGGGGTTACAGAAGAGCTACCTTTTGGACCAGACACGCTTGTGTTTAAGGTGATGGGAAAGGTGTTTCTACTGACAGGTCTGGATAGGGATGTTTTTTCGTTTAATGTAAAATGTGATCCTGAAAGGGCCGAAGAATTGCGCTCGCAGTATAGAGATGTTCTTCCCGGTTATCACATGAATAAGAAGCATTGGAATACGGTACAGGTTACTGGAAGTATACCTGGAGAAATATTAACCGGCTTTGTTACTGATTCTTATCATCTTGTCGTTAATACTTTAACAAAGACATTGAAGCAAGAATTGGCCGAATTGAAGTGAAGCTATGAGAATGAAATTCAACAAAAAAACCGAAACAAAATTTGCTTCGGTTTTTTTGTTGGCTTTACTTGGCTGCCTTCATTTCTTCGTCAAGTTTCTTGCTAAGGGTTTCGCATAATCCCTCGATGGCCTCTCCCATTGCACGGTCATTAGTGGCCGTTAGGAGTGTATCTGCAATCCCACTCATGATCTCAATATAGAACCTCTTCATCTCAAAAACCTCCATTTCTTTGGTCCAAAGGTCAATCTTTAAAGTACCTCTGTGGTAATGATCCCAAACAGCAATGGCAATCGCTCGGGTGTCATTGATACCTTCATTGGGATTGTCCGTTGCATTCCAATGGATTTTTTCAGGGACATTTTGAGCGTCTAGTTCAATAGAGAAGTTTATTTCTGAATTTTTCATATGGTGTTAAATATTTCACAAAAGTAAGTAATTAACCGCTAGAAGGTGTTAATGGTTTCTAATTTCCGGATTGACCGAAAACTCTTTTCAAAATATCACTCACTCTGGCAACCGGATCTTTTCTAATTTTCTTCTCTTCCTGAGCAATCAATAAATAAAGTCCGTCTATGGTTTTCTGGGTAGCGTACTCCTTTAAATCCGGATTTACCTTTTTAACCAAAGGAATTTTGTTATATACGTTCACAAGGTCTGAGTAATACTGAGTAGCCTTATTGAGTTGCAAGGTGCTGTCGACCACCGGAAAAAAGGTCTTAAACAAATCATCATTTGTAGTTCTTTGTAAGTACATGGTAGCTGCATTGTCTTCTCCTTTAAGGATGCTTACGGCATCGGAGATAGTCATGGAGGTGATTGCCTTAACAAAAATGGGTTTCGACTTTTTTGCAGCATCCTCAGCCGCACGGTTGAGGGACAATGTAAATTTATCAACCTCCTTACCCATTCCCATTTTTCTAAGTGTTTCGGCCACTTTCTGGGCTTCCGGAGGTACCACGATCTTAATCAGTTCATTTTTGAAAAAACCATCTTGCTTGGATGCCTCGGCCGAACCATTGCTGATACCTACGGTTAATGCTTCTTTTAAACCTCGGGATATATCACTTTCACTAAGGGGACTCCCCTGTGTTTGTACCTGTTCAAGAATTTTGCCAAGTTTGCTTTTGAACTGAGCCTCAGAGGCGCAGCCCGAAAAAACCATTAACATGGCAGCTATTATTATTTTTTGGTTCATTAGTCTTTATGTTTGTTAATTTTCATCTAGGCTTCAAACGTAATCAATAACGATTAATTTTACTTAATTTTGGGAAAATATAGGCTTCAATTCAACCTGATTCTCTTTTATGAATGCCACAGTAAAGGCTGAAATTATTACGATTGGTGATGAAATTTTGTTTGGACAAATTGTTGATACAAACACCCAATGGATTGGCGCTGAACTGACAAACATTGGTGTTAGAACTGTACGCAAAACGTCCGTTGGTGATATAAGAAGTGATATTTTATCTGCATTTTCCGAGGCAGGAAAGAGAGCGGATATCGTGATTGTTACCGGTGGGCTTGGGCCTACCAAGGACGATATTACAAAGCATACCTTTTGTGAGTTTTTCGGAAGTTCTTTGGTGATGAATCAGGAAGCGCTAGCCCATGTAACTGCATTTTTTGCCAAGAGAGGTAGGGCCATGACCGAACTGAACATTCAGCAAGCGGCTTTACCGAGTAATTGTACCTATATAACCAATCAATGGGGTACGGCTCCTGGCATGTGGTTTGAGAAAGATGGCGTTGTATATGTTTCGCTCCCCGGGGTACCTTACGAAATGAAAAACCTCATGGAGTTTGAGATATTGCCCCGATTGAAGCAAAAATATACCTTAAACGTAATTAAACATAAATCCATTAAGACAATTGGTATAGGCGAATCGTTTTTGGCAGAGAAGATTGCTTCCTGGGAGGATGCTTTACCGGAACACATAAAATTGGCCTATTTGCCACATTTTGGGCAGGTTAAGCTTCGGTTAACGGGTACAGGCGGTGATGAAGCCGTATTGGATGGAGAAATTGAAGAGCAAATAAATAAGCTGTTGCCTATCATTAATGAGTATGTATACGGCTACGATCTGGATGAACTAGAGTCTGTCATAGGTGCGTTGCTTAAAGCACAGGATGCAACAATTGGGACAGCTGAAAGTTGCACCGGTGGTTTTTTGGCACATAGGCTGACCAACATTCCAGGCTCATCGGCATATTTCGAAGGTTCTGTTGTTAGCTATTCTAACGATGTTAAAATGAGTGTTCTTGGGGTTTCAAATGATACGTTGGCTCAATTCGGAGCAGTAAGTGAAGAGACCGCCAAGCAGATGGCAGAAGGTGCAAGGAAATTGCTCAATACCACCTACGCCCTATCCACAACGGGTATAGCTGGGCCTGATGGAGGGTCAGAAGCGAAGCCAGTTGGAACTGTTTGGATTGCATGTGCCACTCCAACGGGCACTGTAACACAGTTATTGAAACTTGCCAATGTGAGAAGTATTAATATTGAGATGGCTTCTATACACGCATTAAACCTATTAAGGAAAACTTTAACGAAATCAGATATCTCGTTAAAGTAGATTAACGAACAGGCATGGTATTGATATACCATGCCGCATGAGTTTATGGAAAAGCCATAGGCTCCCATTTATTTATCTGGATGAGCTTGTAGAGCGCGTTTGGTTTAATAGAATCCTATGAAAATGATTGAAATGCTGATGCCTCCTATGGGTGAGAGTATCATGGAATGTACTGTACTGCATCGCCTTAAAAAGGAAGGTGATAAAGTATCGGTGGATGATTCAATATTAGAAGTTGCTACTGATAAAGTGGATACCGAGGTTCCATGTCCATTTGAAGGGACGATTAAGCAGTGGCTGGTTAAAGAAGATGATATTGTTCCAATAGGTAGCCCTATTGCAATTATTGAAACCAGCGATATGATAACAGGCGATGCTCTGTCGGAGATAAGTGCGCCGGAGACATCGGATTTGGAAGCAAGTGTCAACGCTCTTGAAGCTGAATTTCAGGATGCATTATCAGCAAAAAGTGTTGCCGTAGCAGAAGTTGTGGCCGTTGACGGAAATAGTTTTTATTCTCCACTTGTCTTAAGTATCGCGCGGGAAGAAGGAATTGCGCAACAAGAGCTTTCTTCGATAAAAGGAACAGGTGTGGAAGGCCGTGTAACGAAATCTGATATTCTCAATTACTTGCATACCAGAAAATCGGCTGTTATAACTACTGTTTCGCAGAAAGTTGTTTCGGTTAGTGGCGGAAATGATATTATCGAGATGGATCGTATGCGCAAAATGATTTCCCAGCGTATGGTTGAGTCTCGCAGGATTTCTGCGCACGTAACCTCGTTTATTGAAACTGACATGACTTCGGTTGTGAAATGGAGAGATGATGTAAAAGATAATTACCGTAAAAAGTCAGGTACGGGAATCACGTTTACACCGATATTGATCGAAGCCGTGGTGAAAGCCATTAAAGACTATCCGATGATTAATATTTCTGTGGATGGGGATAAAATTGTGGTCAAGAAGGATATCAACATCGGTATGGCTGTGGCATTGCCGGATGGAAATCTGATCGTCCCTGTAATTCATCATGCGGATCAATACGATCTGGACGGCTTGGCGAGAAAAGTAAACGAACTCGCTACCAAAGCACGTGAGAATAAATTAAAGGCAGATGATGTCGCCGGCGGGACTTATACCATTTCCAATATTGGAGCTTTTTCAAATTTGATGGGTACACCCATCATTGTTCAGCCTCAGGTGGGGATTATGGCTTTTGGAGCTATTAAAAAGAAACCTGCTGTAATAGAAACCCCACAAGGTGATTTGTTGGGTATTCGCAGTATGATGTTTATTTCTCACTCATACGATCACCGCGTGGTGGATGGCTCGCTGGGAGGAATGTTCTTAAAAAGGGTAAATGATTACCTGGAAGGCTTTGATTTGCACCGAACCCTAATCTAATGCTAAGACTTACTTTGGATATGGATGATGTGTTAGCAAATACTCACGAAAAGCTAATTAACATCGTTTTGAATGATTTTTCGACCACACTCACGGAGAAGGAGCTGAAAGCAGCTCCTTTGAAAGAGTTGTTACATCCAAAGCAATTGGGGAAATTAAAAAAGATTATGAATGCCCCAAGCTTTTTTGCCGATATAGAAGTCAAAGAGGATGCGATTGAAACTGTTAGGGCGCTATCGAGTTATTATGAGATATTTGTAGCGACAGCCTGCATGGAGTTTCCTAACTCATTCAAAGATAAATTTGATTGGCTCGCCAGGCATTTTAACTTTATCCCTTGGACACATATTGTCTTTTGTGGCCATAAAAGCATTATTCAATCAGATTATCTAATCGATGATCATACCAAGAATCTATATGCTTTTAAAGGTGAGGGTATATTATTTACAGCGGCCCATAATAAGAAGGAAACCGGTTTTCGAAGAGTTTCGAGCTGGAAAGAAGTATCAGAACTATTCTTGCCAATTGTATGAAGTTACTGTTAATAGAAGATGAACCTAAAACGGTACAGTCGCTGAAACAGGGGCTGGAAGAAGACGGGTATGACGTAGATATAGCCTATGACGGTCTGATTGGTAAACAATTGGCGCGTAATAATACGTATCAGCTTATTATTAGTGATATTATTATTCCTGGTATTAATGGAATAGACCTTTGTCGTGAAATCAGGAGTTCTGGCGACGACACGCCCATTTTAATGCTAACGGCATTAGGTACTACGGATGATAAGGTGACTGGATTAGACGCTGGTGCGGACGACTATCTGGTAAAACCTTTTGAGTTTAAGGAATTACTTGCCCGTGTAAGAGCGCTCACCAAGCGAGCTTCGGGTGTACTACATACTGCACAATTTCTCCGATTTGCGGATCTGGAAGTTTCTTTGGATGCAAAAACCGTGCATAGATCTGGGAATAAGATAAACCTTACGGCCCGAGAGTTTAACTTACTGGTTTACCTGATCAGAAATCAGGGTCGCGTAATATCCAAAGTGGAAATAGCTGAACAAGTGTGGGATATAGGATTTGATACGGGTACTAATATTATTGAAGTATATGTAAATTATTTGCGTAAAAAAATAGATAAGGATTACCCCGTAAAGCTTATTCATACACAATTCGGCATGGGTTATGTACTTAAAGTCGAAGATTAATGCAGATACGTACCAAGCTTACTGTTCAGTTTTCATTGCTGGTGAGTAGTATATTGCTGGTTACGTTTCTTGCTATTTATTATTTTTCCTACGAAAACCTCACCCAGGATTTTTACGACCGATTAAGATCGAAGGCGCACTCTACTGCGGGTCTTTTAGATGGTCCGGTGGTAAGTCCAGATTTGATCAAGGCACTTGAAGGTGCCAACACCGACCGGATTTACAATCAGATCATTTTAATTTTTGATGAGCAAAACAGGCTTATATACGCAAGCTCCAATGCGAATACAAAGTCTATCCATGTATCTAGGTATTGGCTGGATGAAGTGCGAAGGGCTGGCGAAATTCGCTATACTGATGGTGAATCAAAGGTGGTGGGCTTGTATACCAAATTTCCTTTTACCAAGGCGGTTGTACTCATGGGTGCACAGGATAAAGTGGGTGAAGTAAATTTGATCAATCTGCTACAACTGCTAATCGCCTCCTTCCTGATCGCCACGATTATTGTAACTTTTGCTGGTTGGATATTTGCAAAAAGAGCTTTGCGGCCTATATCCAAGGTTATGAACGAGGTAGAGGGCATTTTACCTCAAAATTTGCATACCAGGCTGGATGTGGCCAACCAACGGGATGAAATTGGGCGACTGATCACGACCTTTAATAACTTGTTGGATCGGATTGAAACGGCTTTTAGAATGCAAAAAATATTTGTGGCAAACGTATCTCACGAGCTAAAAAACCCACTGACCAAAATTCGTTCTCAATTAGAAGTGAGTACATTGAAGGAACGCTCCACCATTGAATATCAAATTACTATTCGTTCGGTATTGGAAGACATTCAGGAATTGGCCCAGTTATCTAATACGCTACTTGAGTTGGCGAAGGTAAGTGAAGACCAAAGGGATTTACTTACTGAAACTGTAAGGATTGATGAGTTGCTCTTGGATTCGCGCCAGATGCTATTAGCCTCCAATAGTCATTATCATATTCATATTGATTTTGCGGATCTTCCTGAGGACGATTCTTGGTTGGAAATCGCAGGGAATTCGACATTGCTTAAAACAGCATTCCTCAATTTAATGGACAACGCGTGCAAGTTTTCCGATGATCAGACGGTTAGAGTTGCACTTTCATGCACGAAGTTGAACATCAAGCTGGTGTTTTCAGACCAGGGAAAGGGTATTCCTGAGGAAGACCAAGGACTCGTTTTTCAACCGTTTTACCGTAGTGAAAATACAGCCAATATACGAGGTTATGGTATCGGATTGTCGTTGGTGGACAGGATCGTTAGGTTACACGGTGGAACCATCAATATTAAGTCCAATAAGCCGAAGGGCGCTATTTTTACACTCGATTTATAGAATGCTATCAGTCTTAGAAAAAATTTCGGGCTCTAAGTAAATTCTAATCTGTTATTAACCCACTTTTAAGTATTGATATATTTATTTGTATTGTTCTAATGAACAACGTCTCCTAAGGGACAAGAATTAAATAGATTTCATTTTTTGTGGTGTTAATAAGCAAACTTGGCAGGTGTCTCTCACACCTGCCAAAGTTTTTATAGGGGGTACCCCGTGCCACAAAAAAAGCAGCAGATTGCTCCGCTGCTTGATGACAAATGCCCGTTAGACTAGTGCTTCTTTCTAATCTCTATAATTTTCATAGAACTCAATAGCTTAATCACTGGATAAGTTGGGTCTACTTCCCACCATTTAGATCCAAAATTGATATTGTTAGGACGTTTGTGGTGATTATTTTGGAATAGTTCTCCCATCATTAAAAAATCAACGATCAATGAATTTTTCGATTTATCATCGTTGTCAAAATTTTGATAGCCATATTTGTGGCCACTCCAGTTCACAATGGCTCCATGAATTGGCCCCATCAAGAAGTGTATAGGCAACAGGAAGAAAAATGCCCAGTGCATATCTAAATAAATGTAAGCTAATATATAAAACGCCGTATAAAGCAACGCCCATCCTGCACGGGAAAACCACGAATCCCCCAGTTTTTCAACCAAATTCCATTCAGGATAATTGCGTTCAAAACGGCTCTCTATTGCTCTTTTACGATTTAGTACCGCGTTGTATATATCTTTTGTTTCCCACATCATGGTAAATACATTTTTGGTATGATGTGGCGAATGCGGATCCTTCTCCGTGTCACTGAACGCATGGTGCATACGGTGTAAGATGGCGTAAGCACGAGGACTTAAATAAGAAGAGCCTTGCGATATATATGTGAGCATGTAGAAAAAACGCTCCCACGATTTGCTCATGATAAACATCTTATGAGCGGAGTATCTGTGCAAAAAAAATGTTTGACAAAAAAGGGATAAGTACCAGTGGATTACAAAAACGGCAATAACGATATACATGAACTTGGATTGATTATAACTTTAGTATTTACAAAAATAAAAGGAACTACGCAGAATCCCATACAGTTGAAACTGAAATTGGTAATTAATTTATACCGATTCTAATATAGTTAAGTTTTGCTGGCCTAAGCCCCTTTTACAAGATAGAAAATGCATATGTTAAAAGATTAGCTCCCATTTGTAGGGCCTTAAGTCTGGTTTCTTCAGAGTTGTTATATACGCTTCGGTCCTCCCAGCCATTACCCAAATCTGCTTCGTAGGAATAGTAACAAATTAACCTACCTTTCCATATAAGCCCGAATCCCTGCGCTGGTTTGCCATCATGCTCATGAATTTTTGGTAGACCTTCAGGAAAAGAATACTTCATTCGATAAATCTGATGGTCAAATGGGAGTTCAACAAAAGACAACTCCGGAAAAACTTTTTTCATTTCCCTTCGTATAAAAGGATCCAACCCATAATTATCGTCAATATGCAAAAAGCCTCCCGCCAATAGATAATTTCGTAGATTTTCCGCGTCTGCATTCGTAAATAATACGTTGCCATGGCCGGTCATATGAACGAAAGGGTATCCGAAAATATCTGGACTACCTGGTTCAACCACATCTTCACTAGGATGTATATTTGTGCGAAGTTCCTTGTTGCTAAA
>CALGRQ010000295.1 GCA_937880795.1 uncultured Dyadobacter sp.
CGCAAAACGTTCTGACCCAGTTAACCCAACGTTAACTTCTACAATATACTTACCGGCATAGTCGTAAGTACCTCTTCCCACAAGCCCCTGATTGTAGTAAGGAAAATCGGTCCTTTTATCCTTCTGTTGCCGGTTAGCCAATGCCAAACCGGATACATTGTGCTTGCCGAAACTGCGTAGGTAATTAAGTGATGCCTCATAATAAAGATCCATATAATATGGAGGTTCATCTTCCAGTGCCCCTACATTAATGTCCAAGGGACCTTGCTGAAACATCTCATTACCCTGACCGTTTCGGAACCATGGGTTTTCTTCTGTGCCAATTTTATCATAATTCAGCTGATACTCAGGAAAGGAATAACTCGCTGTCAGAGAACGGTTCCGGTAAAATGTGCTGAGCGAAACTTTTCCCTTCGCCGATAACCCTTTTGTAATATTATCCAGTTTTTGATCCAGAATAAGATCTGTAAACAACTGAGAATCAATATATCTATTAAATGAACCTTGATTCATGGAGGTATACGGATTACCAGTATACTCTCCAAAGTTCATCGCTAGCCGGTCGCCTCTGTCGTTGGGATAGTCTGGATCAGGTACTTGCTGTAAAACCCAGGCCGGGAAATAGGCAGGATAACGCGAAGGTCCCGTTGAATATAGATTTCTCCATGGTGTACTACTAGGCTGATTTTTAACGCCAGTCTCCCCGCCTACGTTCAGGGATAATGTGGTGCTCTTACTAAGGTTGAAATCAATATTGGTACGATAGTTAAATCGATTATACCAATAGCGGGTATCGTCATAGCCTTCCTTATACGCCTTAAAAAAGTCGCCCTGATACGTATAACCGGCAGAAGCAAAATACTTAATGAATTGAGTACCGCCGCTTACATTAAAATTGGCGTTAGCATTGGTGGCAAATGGTTTGGTCATGATATCAAACCAGTTTACATCCGGATAACGCAATGCGTTCAACGGTGTTGTCGGATTTTTATATTCATTAAGGGCGTTCTGAGGAATGAGTTCCGTGAACTGCTGACCATTCATCAGGGCCTGATTATACATCGTCATGGTGGTATGTGACGTGATGTGATCCGGAATCCGCGTAGCCTTCGCCAAGCCATAGGAAGCTGTAAAATCTAGTTTAGGCTTACCAATGGTCCCCCTTTTGGTGGTAACAATTACCACACCATTGGCTCCTTTTGCTCCAAAAACCGCAGTAGCAGAAGCATCTTTCAACACAGATATGGTTGCAATCTCGTTGGGATCCATATCCTTAAAGTCCCGCTCTACCCCGTCCACCATGATCAATGGCTGAGATCCGTTCCAGCTGGATAGCCCGCGGATAACGATTTCGGAGTGGTCACTTCCCGGTTCGCCGCTCGCCTGCATGGTCAATACACCCGAAAGTTTACCAGCCAGCGCATTGGTCACATTGGAAGTACCTGCGCGCATCAAAGCCTTGTTGTCTACCTGGGTAATGGCACCCACCACACTTTCTTTACGTTGCACACCATAACCTACAACCACCACTTCTTCCAGAGACTTGTTTTCTGAAACCAGCTTCACCTCCATTGTGCGCTGATTGCCCACAATATGCTCCTGCGCTACATAGCCTATATAGCTGAATACCAAAACTGCATTGGCATTCGCAACAGTAAGCTTAAATTTTCCGTCTACATCGGTTGAAATACCGTTTACGGTGCCCTTTTCAACCACGTTCACACCGGGAAGCACTTCCCCGTTATCGCCTTTTACCACACCCGAAACAGTTACAGCCATGGCCTTAAGACTGTTATCCATGATTCCATCCAGCTTATTGGCCTGGAACTGCCCCTGGGACATCGGTAATTCAGACGAACTTAGCGGAAGTAACGATGTGGGCTTGGTTTTGCTAATAACTTCGGTCACAGCCTGTTTCTTGGCTGTTGAAACATAAATGGTTTCGTGTACCCGATTAAAACTAAGATTTGACTCCTTGGATATATGTCGCAGAATTTTTCCAATACTACTGGATTGAAAATTCAGATTGACTTTCTTGCCTTGAACAAGCTTATTGTCGTACTGAAAGTTGAAGTCTGTTTTGTTATTGATGGCCACAAAAGCATCCTCCAACGGAACATCTTTAAGATTGATGGAGATAATAATTTTTTCAATGCTTTGCTCCTGCCGGACCTTTACAGAAGCCGAAACCGGCTCTAGTAAAAAGCACTGTAAAACCACCCCTACAACCGCAAACCTACACCTAGCCGCAATTTGTGGTAAAAGTTTATATTCCATATTTTTGATGGTTTGAATTCTTTAATTCAGAAACACTGACTTTTTCCGTCGTTCCTTTGAGCGCCAACTCCGAATGCGGAAATGTCTTTTACGAGCTGGTAAACCACTATGATTTACCAGCTTTTTTTAGCTGCTGTTGGTTTGCATGGTGCTTTATCGAGGGTTTAGTTTTACAATTTTATTTTCAATTTTGAACGTGAATCGGTTGGGGTAACTCATGGCTTCCAGCACATATGCCAGCGACTTATTCTGAAATTTTCCGCTAAATCGCCACGTATCTTCCTGTAACTCCAAAGCAGTATCCCGAGACTGAATATTGACGCCGTACCAACGCTCCATTTTTTTTAAAGCGGTTATAAAGTCACATTTCTCAAAATACAATATGCCGTCCTTCCATCCCACCTGTTCGTTTACATCGAATTTACTTACAGTCAATGCCTTATCTTCTCTACCAAACGTCACCATTTCTTCTTGTGTAAGGCAAACCACTTGTTTCTTCTTACCAATTTTGTCCTTGGCCTTTACCGCCACTTTACCGCTGACCACCGCCACCAAAACTTCCTTGTTTTCGGGATAGGCATTGATGTTAAACTCCGTCCCCAAAACCTTGGTGATAATTTCATTGGAACGAATCAAGAATGGCATTTTTTCGTTTTTCTTGACTTTGAAGAAAGCTTCCCCTACTAGGTCCACTTCACGAAACTTGCCTGAAAATACGCGTGGATACCGAAGTGAAGAGCCGGCATTAAGCCTCACCGATGTTCCGTCTGACAGTACGATATCAACCTGTTGCCCGCTATTGGTATGGGAGGTGATGTACGCTTCTCTCGATACATCTTGCATACTCTTTATATTAGAGTGCCCCAGGAAAAAACAAATGAGTATAACAGCTGCGGCTCCAAACAACTTAATAAACACCGTGTGCGGTCGCCACCAAACGTCAACATTTTCGGAAATAGCCGGTATGGAATGTTGCAGTGATCTTTTTAAAACCTCCCATTGCTGATCGACCATTTCTGTGGTGACCGTCATCTCTTTACATTGAAGAGAAAGCAAAATCGCCCGCGCCTTGTCGGCCTCTAGCTTCGCATGAGGGTGTTCTTTGAACCATAGCCTCCACCTACGATCGTTTTCTAAGTCATGACCGTTGAGCCATAACTTGAAATCGTCGTTTTGAAGGAAGTCTTCACAGGAATAACTTTCGTAAAGCTCTTTCAATAAGGTAACGGGTTTAGTCTATACTTATATAAAGCCAATTCGCGAGCAAAGTGACCCTATGTATATTTATTTTTTATCACAATATTTTCATATTTAAAAATAAAAACACTTAACCTTTTGTATATCAATATATTATGATCAAATATTTCTTTTCAATCAAGAATAATAAATGATACTTTGCATAATATACAATCCAGGAATGTGAAGAAATGTGAGGTTACCCCTCAATGTATTTTTTGAAGTGGCGGGGCGATCCAATCGGCTACTCACATAATCCAATGCCTTATATATCAACTTATACACGGCTCTGGTCGAAATATTCATCACCACAGCTACTTCGGCAAAGGACTGATCCTTGTAAAACTTCAGATACAGCGCTTCACGCTGCCGTGGAGGTAGATCATGTATAGCGCTCTGTATCGTATGGACATTCTCGATTAAGGTCTGGTCCTGAATCATAGACATTTCTGTGCTAAGTTCGATGTAAAAGTCCAAACTTTCGGAATCCAGATCGATGAGCGTCTGTCGATTCTTAATTCTTTTCAATAGCATCCTGCGAAGGGAAGCCATTAAGTAGTTTCTTACGGAGGTTGAAGGTCCTAAATGAGTTCTTCTTTCCCATATGGTTAAAAAGAGGGATTGAATACAATCCTGCACCTCTTCTTGATTCTGGTTCAACTTTAAGCCGTAATTTAATAACATGGAATAGTTAGCCTTGAAGATCCTTTCAAAAGCATGATTGTCTCCTTCCCTAAGCAGGTCCCACATCGGATCATTCACCGATGTTTCCTTCAAATCTGCATGCCAGGGTAACGATTCAATCCTTTCCGTTACTTCAAATTTGTCTACCATTTCCATTCGTCTGGTTCAAACTCAAAACATCTCCGCCAACCCTAGCACCCACGTTCAATACAGTGACGCACTACACAGATATTACCCTTAATAATTAAGTATTTTCTTTAAAATATTAAATTAAAGATTACAGAACCGACCTTTCGCGGGTGGATAGCATAATGCATTAGGGCTATTTCGTTATAGTCCGCTGCTTTGAATACAACCTCAGTAAAAATTTACTTAACGATTCCGTAGAAGACAAAAACGAGTATAAACACCGCTACGATAAAGACGAGAAGCATGGCGGATATGCCATTACGTTTCAAAAAACCCGTTGCAGGTCTAACAGGCTCTCTGTCAGCTATTTGTTCAATGGAACTACGTATACGTCCCCACAACGAATTCACTTCCTGATTACTGAGCGTATCGGGTTTCCAGTCGGATGCTGCTAAAACCAGTTCCCTTGCCTTCTCCACATTCGCTTTCATATAGGGATATTTGATGATCCAGTTTTCCCAAAAAGTGCGTATGGAAGGATCCTCCGGAAAACGGACCCACCTTATAAAAAGATTTTCCATCGCTAACTCTTCGGCTGAATAATCCGAATACGGTTTCATGTAATGCACGTTAATTCCTAGGTGTCAACAGTATTAAATTTGTTCCTTACGAAACACATTCTGGTTGCTATACGCATCCATTACATCTGCGAACCAGAACAATAAAAAAAGCATGACACCAATAGTTTATACTCTATTAGGGATCAAGAATGCACAATTTTGGCTATATATATAGTCGCACATCGGTTACGCTGTGATTAATTGGGACAACCAAATTTTTCCGAAAAGTTTTGAATGTTAAAATGCCCATCACTTAACCAGCTACCATTATTCCGTACGTCCCATAGCAGTTTTCGTATTGGTACGGAACATGGTTTTCAAGTATAGATGGAATCCTCTCTCCGACGTTTTTGAACAACCTAACCTCAGCCCCTGACGCATTTTATATACACATTGCAGGCAAACGATACTATTCAACCCCTCCAACTTGAAAAGTCTGGCATATTTTTTCATTACATTTGCGAAAAAATAAAGATGTAACCTGGCTTTAACCAGCTCTGTTTACACGCCAACACGCAAATAATTTTATGACTTCGCATCAAATACGACAGGCTTTTCTGGATTTTTTCCGTAGTAAGGGACATTTAATCGTGCCATCGGCTCCTTTGGTAGCCAAAAACGACCCTACCCTGATGTTTAACAACTCGGGT
>CALGRQ010000296.1 GCA_937880795.1 uncultured Dyadobacter sp.
GTTGCACCTACCGAGGTTATAAAACCTACGGAGATTGTGAAAACAGATTCTTCTGTAATTCCGACTCCTTCGGTAGAAACTAAACCTACGGTTGTAGCAGTTTCGCCCGTGGTTTCTGTTCCTTCCAAAAGATACTATTTGATTGCCGGCACTTTTAACGGAACGAAAAGAGCCAATGTGTTACTTGCGGATTTACAGAAAAAGGGTTTTAAAGACGCGTTGGTGATTCTTCCGGGAGAACATAGTAGAAAAGTGAAAGTGGCAGTACAAGGATTTGATGTGGAAGAAGACGCCTATGCTGCCTCAGGTAAGCTTAAAGCAGTGATAGGAGAGCCTGGCTGGGTTTTTAAAATGTAGTTTCGGAAGAAAGTAATATATTTTAAGCCAAAGAGGAAGCCTAAGCTTCCTCTTTGGCTTTTATACGAAAGTTTTTAATTTTACGTTGTTGACCAAATAACCAACAAATATCAATGATTGTATTACAGGCAGAAGATCGTCAAAGAATTGCTATATCCTGGGCATTGTCCATTGGGATTACCATAGCATTGCTTGGCCTGTTCTTTTTTGTTCGCCTCAACAGATCTTTACCGAAGGTAGAACCTTTGGAGTTGTTCGTTGAAGTAAACTATGGAACCAGCAAAGTAGGCAAGGGAGATATTCAAACATTTAATAAGCCCAACGATTCAAAAGTTGCGGAAAATATGAAGGCGGATGCCGATGAGGTGAAGAAGGTTAAATCTGTGGCCACGCCAAAGCCAACTCCTCCAACTCCGCCTAAGGTAGAGTCTACCAAGCCTACTAAAACAGTTGCAGAAAGGCCGGTGATCACCTCAAAGGCCGAGAGTCCTGTGGAGGCGCCTGAAAAGACGGAAACAAAAAAGTCGACAGGTAGTTCAACATCATCTGCACCGGTTACAAAACCAACTCCTGAAAAGGCAGTGAATAAGGATGCGTTGTTCACGAAATCCTCAGGTAGTAAATCGGGGAGTAATGGAACCAATGGAACGAAAAGTGGCGTTGGTGGCAATAACAATGGCGATGATGAAAGCGGGGTTGGAGATAAAGGGTCAAAATCGGGAAGTTTGTTTGCGAAAACGTATAAAGGAGAAGGTAGTGGTGGAGGAACCGCTGTTGGTTTAAGTTTGTCGGGATGGGGAATGTCTCGTCAGCCTGTTGTGGATGATAAATCAGATGCAACTGGTGATATCACTTTTAAAATTACTGTGGATAGAAACGGCCGAGTGAAAAGTATCATCACCCAGAAGACAACGGTAACAGATTATGCCGTCGTGAATAAATATAAAAGTGCGGTACGAGAGTTAACGTTCGTTCCGAAGTCATCCAACGTGCCTGACGAATCAACGGGTACCATCACATTTAAAATACGATCAAGGTAATTAGAATGAATTATCAGGAAACGCTAGATTACCTGTATAGTAGACTGCCAGTTTTTCAAAACATAGGGGCCCGGGCTTATAAGCCGGGCCTTCATACTACACAGCAACTTTGTAATGCCTTGGGTAATCCTCAGAACAGGTATCCAACCATACATGTAGGTGGCACAAACGGAAAGGGAAGTACATCTCATATGTTGGCAGCTATTTTGCAAAGTGCAGGATATAAAGTGGGGCTATATACATCTCCCCATCTTAAATCATTTACCGAGCGTATTAAGGTTAATGGGAAGGAAGTTGAAGAAAATTTCATTGTCAAATTTATTGCTGATAATTTATCTAACATTGATAGATCAAGTCCTTCTTTCTTCGAAGTTACCGTTGCAATGGCGTTTTCTTACTTTGCGGAGTGTGAGGTGGATGTTGCGGTGATAGAGGTTGGCATGGGGGGAAGGATGGATTCGACCAATATCATCAATCCAATTTTATCGGTTATCACCAACGTCAGCTTTGATCACACTCAGTATTTAGGAGATACACTGGTTAAAATTGCTGGTGAGAAGGCTGGTATTATCAAGCCTAATACTTCGGTGGTCATTAGTGAACACAATTCAGAAACGGCTCCTGTTTTCAGAAGTGTTGCCCAGGAACTGGACGCGCCTATACACTTTGCTTCTGAAAGCGTCGCTGTTGATACTATTGAGACATCCAATGGTCAATTGTGCGTTTATGCAAAAGAAGTGGATGGAGGGTTTTCGTACCCCGCATTGAATCTGGATTTGTGTGGCAGTTATCAGCTTCATAATATTAAAGGGGTCTTGACTGCCGTTGCGCTACTACAAGAAAAAGGATATACCATTCAAAAGGAACACGTCTATGAGGCGCTTAGAAACGTTGTTAAACTTACCGGGCTAAAAGGTCGTTGGCAACAGATAGGATCAAAACCATTGGTATATTGCGATACTGCGCATAATGTGGCAGGGCTTCGTGAGACGATTGGCCAATTAACCTCTCTAAAACCCAAACACTTCCGTTTCGTTATCGGATTTGTGGGCGATAAGGACATTCGTTCGATTTTACCTCTATTTCCTTTGGACGCCACTTACTATTTTACTCAACCATCCAATTCTAGAGCATTGCCGATGGAAGCATTGCAAGAGCTAGCTCAAAATTACGGGCTTAAAGGGAACACTTATCAAACCGTTGATCTTGCCTTAGACGCTGCCATTCGCGATGCCGATTCAAATGATTGCATATATGTCGGTGGAAGTACGTTTGTGGTTGCCGACCTTTCAAATTTATAATTCAGTTATTCAGCATATTAAAAATGTCCAGAAGAAAGTTAGCGCACTATGAGTTTAGTGCCAAAGCAAGTAACGTTATCGAACCGACCAAACCACTCTATAAAACCATTAAGGGAAAATGGAATGAACTTTACTTTAAAAATGACAATCCAATTGTGGTAGAATTGGCATGTGGTAAGGGTGAATATACAGTAGGTTTAGGAAAAGTCTTTCCAGAGAGGAATTTCATTGGGATGGATATCAAGGGTGACCGAATTGCTCGGGGGAGTTTGGCGGCCAGTGAAGGAAACTTGACTAATGTGGCTTTTTTACGTGCAGGAATTCAATATTCGGATGAGTTTTTTAAGGAAAAGGAACTGAGTGAAATCTGGCTCATTCATCCGGATCCACAGGTTAGAGATCGGGACGAGAATAAAAGACTTACGAATCCTAAATTTTTAGAAATGTATGCCAGGTTTCTAAAAACCAAGGGGATGTTTTTATTGAAAACAGATAGCTCCTTTTTATACGAATATAGCTTGGTCACACTGGGAGAATCTCCTCATTTTGAAATTGTAGAGCATACGGATGATTTGTACAACTCTCCGTTGTTAGATGAACATCATGGTGTAAAGACACATTACGAGAAAATTTTTGTAGCCAAAGGATATTCGATTAAATATATAAAGGCGAAACTAAAATAACGAGAAAAGGCTTTCGAATCATTCGAAAGCCTTTTCTCGTTATACCTCAACAGCGAATTACTTGATCAATTTCGCGAAGTAGTAAACTGTACGAACAAGTTGAGATACGTAAGACATTTCATTGTCATACCAGCTAACAGTTCTAACCAACTGAGCACCACCAACGGTCTGAACTCTTGTTTGAGTTGCATCAAAAAGAGATCCATAGCTAATTCCGATGATATCGCTGCTCACGATTTCATCTTCAGTATATCCGTAGCTCTCGTTAGCAGCTTCTTTCATAGCTGCATTGATCTCTTCAACTGTTGTTTCTTTACCAAGAATCACAGTAAGTTCGGTCAATGAACCAGTAAGGGTTGGTACACGCTGAGCAGATCCGTCCAATTTACCTTTCAATGAAGGAAGAACCAAACCGATTGCTTTTGCAGCACCAGTACTGTTAGGAACAATGTTCTGAGCCGCTGCACGAGCTCTTCTCAAATCACCTTTTGGATGTGGAGCATCCTGCGTGTTTTGGTCGTTTGTATATGCGTGGATGGTTGTCATCAAACCATTTACGATTCCGAATTTCTCTTCCAATACCTGAGCCATTGGAGCAAGGCAGTTGGTTGTACAAGAAGCACCGCTGATAATCGTCTCAGAACCATCTAACAAGTTATGGTTTACGTTGTAAACGATTGTTTTAAGGTCTCCAGTAGCAGGAGCAGAGATAACTACTTTTTTCGCACCTGCAGTGATGTGTGCACTTGCAGATTCTTTGCTTGTGAAGAATCCGGTACATTCCAAAACAACATCCACATCGTGTGATGCCCATGGAATTTGTGCTGGATCTCTTTGTGCATATATTACAATATTTTCGCCGTTAACAACGATCGAATTGTCTGTAGACTTAACATCTGCATCAAAGCGGCCTTGAGCGGTGTCATATTTAAGCAGGTGAGAAAGCACCTTAGGGCTTGTAAGATCGTTAATAGCCACGATCTCAATGCCTTCCATATTGTAGATTTGACGATAAACTAGGCGTCCAATACGCCCAAAGCCATTAATAGCAACTTTTACTGTAGACATGTCTTGTTTGATTTTGTTATTTCTTAAAGACAAATTTAATAAAAAGGAATGGGATGTCAAATACATAAAGTAAGTAGAGTATATACAGTGAAAGCATATTTTGTGCTATATAATTTAGTATTTTTCGTTTAAAAATATGTTTAAAAGCATCTGAGAGGCCGTTTTTATTTATGTGCGGTATTGGCTATCTTTATGCCCCGACAGTGTCAGAACGGGTGGATAAGGGCATTATTGGATGGATAAAAATTCCGGTATTTTTCGTTTAAAATTTGTTGGAAATATTCCAAAATATGTCTTTATTCTTTGAAAATCCAATAAGTAAAATTGCTTATAAAAGGTGGCAAATATAGTTTTGTTGGATTTCTTTATTCGTTAATAATCAATAAGTTAAATATATTACATTAAACAGTTTAATTAACATGAACTTCGCAAGTAAAATTGAAGAGGTATGGTCCAATCGCGAGTTGCTTAAAGATCCTTCAGTCGTTTCTCTGATTACCGATATTATAGAAGAAGTGGATAAAGGCCGCCTTCGTGTAGCCGAGCCTCAGCCAGATGGTAGTTGGTTAGTAAACGAAGCGCTAAAAAAGGCGATTATACTTTATTTCCCAATTCAGCAAATGCAGGTTACCGAACTTGGTATTTTTGAATATCATGATAAAATGAAATTAAAAACAGGATATGACAAACTCGGTGTTCGGGTTGTTCCTCCTGCCGTAGCTCGTTATGGTGCTTATATTTCAAAAGGGGTAATTTTAATGCCTTCTTACGTAAACATAGGAGCATTTGTGGATGAGGGAACTATGGTTGACACCTGGGCTACCGTAGGAAGCTGTGCACAAATAGGTAAAAATGTTCATTTAAGTGGCGGAGTTGGGATTGGAGGGGTTCTTGAGCCAGTACAAGCCTCTCCTGTAATCATTGAAGATGGAGCTTTTATAGGTTCAAGATGTATTGTTGTAGAAGGTGCAAGGGTGGGTAAGCGTGCCGTCCTAGGTGCTGGGGTTACTATTACCGGAAGTTCTAAAATTATTGACGTAACGGGCCCAACACCAGTAGAATATAAGGGCTTTGTGCCTGAGGATTCTGTTGTTATTCCAGGTAGTATTCCTAAGGAATTTGCAGCAGGTACGTACCAGGTTCCTTGCGCGCTTATTATTGGTAAAAGAAAAGCAAGCACTGACTTGAAGACATCTTTGAATGACGCTTTAAGAGATAATCAAGTGGCGGTTTAGTAAATTAAATTTTGACATAGAAAGGGCGGTACATGTTTTGTGCTGCCCTTTTTTATTGCCCAAAGGGAGAAAACAAAACTAAATTGCAAAGTAGAGCTTAAATTTATAAAGTTAAACATAGAACATAAATGTAAATTGCTATATAATTTACAAATGTGTTTGCTTGACTTATTAAGTTGATTTATATTTGTTAATAGTTTTATATATTAGATACAATATTAGAATGG
>CALGRQ010000297.1 GCA_937880795.1 uncultured Dyadobacter sp.
CACATCTTTTGAGAGCAGACATTGAATCAATTCTGAAAAGCCATCATCGCATGAAGCGGAGTATTCGGCTATGGCAACTGCATGTGCTTTGGATAACACCGTATACCTAAGCAATTCGTTTCTAATAATCATTTTACCTGAGCTTGTGGCCATTTCGAATTTGATAGAATCAAACTATGAAAATGCTTCTATAATTGGTCAACGGTAAAAATAGTATTAATGTGTATACAAGTTCGAAAATATGCCAAAAAGAGAAAAGCAACCCCTTCTGTTCGATGAGGCTGCTTTTCTGCATCAATTCTGATTTTTATACGCTTTATTATTTGTTGTCGCCAACCATATCTTCTGGTTTTACCCACGCGTCAAATTCTTCCGGTGTTACATACCCTAAAGCCACAGCGGTTTCTTTCAAGGTTGAACCATTTTTATGTGCAGTTTGCGCAATTTCAGCTGCTTTATAGTAGCCAATTTTGGTATTAAGCGCTGTAACAAGCATTAGTGAGTTGTCAACGTGCTTCTTAATATTCTCGCGAATTGGTTCTATTCCAATGGCGCAATTGTCGTTAAATGATACACAAACATCACCGATCAGTCTCGCCGAATGAAGGAAATTGTATGCCATTAATGGTTTGAACACGTTGAGTTCAAAGTGCCCGTTTGAGCCTCCAATGCCAATAGCCACATCGTTACCCATTACCTGAGCAGCAACCATAGTCATGGCTTCGGATTGTGTTGGATTGACTTTCCCCGGCATGATTGAGCTACCTGGTTCATTGTCCGGTATATGAATTTCGCCAATACCCGATCTTGGTCCAGACGACAGCATACGTATGTCGTTCCCGATTTTCATCAAACTTACGGCTACTGTTTTAAGGGCACCATGTGCTTCTACGATTGCATCGTGAGCAGCCAAAGCCTCAAACTTATTTTCGGCAGTGATAAATGGTAAGCCCGTCAACTGTGCAATATGGGCAGCTACATTTTCGGAATAACCAGCGGAGGTATTGATTCCAGTACCCACTGCTGTACCACCCAACGCAAGCTCAGATAAGTGAGCAAATGTATTGTGAATAGCACGAAGACCGTGATCCAACTGCGATGCGTAACCTGAGAATTCCTGTCCCAATGTTAGTGGGGTAGCATCCATAAAGTGGGTACGGCCAATTTTAACTACATCTCTGAAAGCTTCTGCTTTTGCTTTCAGTGTATCACGTAGTTTAACGATTCCCGGGATA
Source organism: uncultured Dyadobacter sp. (assembly GCA_937880795.1). GTDB lineage: Bacteria > Bacteroidota > Bacteroidia > Cytophagales > Spirosomataceae > Dyadobacter. The sequence goes on from CALGRQ010000297.1 coordinate 1,236, forward strand.
GTTACATCTACCAAAATTTTGTATGCAGCAATGTGCATTGCTGTTGGGTAAGTATCGTTGGACGACTGAGATTTGTTTACATCGTCGTTAGGATGCAAAAACTTAGTTTTGTCAGTCAATGCACCGCCCTGAAGTACGTGACCACGGTAGGCGATAACCTCGTTGCAGTTCATGTTAGACTGCGTACCTGAACCAGTTTGCCAAACAACCAATGGAAATTGATCGTCGAGCTTATCGGTAAGGATCTCATCGCAAACCTGACCGATCAAATCACTCTTTTCTTTTGGAAGTATACCAGCTTCGTAATTGGTTATCGCTGCTGCCTTTTTCAAATAAGCGAAAGCTTTGATAATTTCCTTAGGCATCTTATTGATATCCTGAGCAATAGGGAAATTTTGAATAGAGCGTTGTGTTTGTGCCCCCCAATATACATGAGCAGGAACCTGAACTTCGCCCATGGTATCTTTTTCTATGCGGTATTCCATTTTATTATTTAATGAATAAGGTAAAAAACAATAATTCATATGACGCCGCAAAGGTAGGGTTGGCAGGGGAGTTTTTGTTGTTTTTTATGGAGAAATGTTTTGAGAGTAATTATAGCCAAAAAGGGAAGTGATATCTAGTAACCTACGTTGTGAATAATCGCTCTGGTTTGGATTAAGCTTGGATACATAAGTTTCTTAAGGTAGTCTTAATTCTTTTCGGTGTGGTAGTTGTTAAAAGCTGTCTTTAAATTGATATTATTAGTCCTTAAAAAGGATAAAATATCTTTCGTAGAGCTAAAATTAATACCCTCTCCACTTTATTCGTCCGTACGAAATTCAGAAAAGATTTAGGCTGTTACCTTTGCCCTGTTCTTTGTGAACACCCGTCAATCGGGATAGAGGTTTTGCCTGGTGTGCTTCGCGCCAGTTTTAAATTAAAAAGGAACCGTGTGAAATTCACGGACAGTCGTGCTACTGTAAGTACCTTATCAGCATTATACTGATAAATTTTTACCCTAGCGACCCATTGCCTGAAAAGGTGAGAAGGGCGGTGAAAATGGTATAAGTCAGGAGACTTGCCTCTATTCTCAATGGCTATTCCCTCACGTTTGGGGCATGGTCACGCATTGATTTTACATATTTTATTGCTTGTTATCGATTCGACTTTGTCCTTGGAAGAAATGATCTTCTCTGGGGATGGGCTGAATAGGTAGTGGTTATAAAGAGTACTTGTCTCATGAGTATTGCAGTTTTGAGGTGCCCCGCATTTTTCAAGCTGTCGTGGCTCATTGATAAGGACGGGTAGGGTGTTTCAAAGGGTTTTTATTAACTCTTTTATTACATTTTATGTTATCACACAATTTGGGCTATCCGCGTGTGGGAAGCCAACGACAACTCAAAAAGGCTTGTGAGCAATTTTGGGCAGGAAAAATTAATCACGATGCTTTGCAAAAAGTGGCCAAACAAATTCGCCACGAAAACTGGGAGACGCAACAACAGGCTGGTTTGACCCTTATTCCTTCTAACGACTTTTCACTCTATGATCAGGTTTTGGACACATCATTCATGGTGGGAGCCATTCCGGAACGCTACAATCAACTTGTTGATGGCAGGTCTAACAATGAATTGGATTTGTATTTCGCCATGGCGCGGGGTATTCAAAGAGAAGGAATCGATATAAAAGCGATGGAAATGACCAAGTGGTTTGATACGAACTACCATTACATTGTTCCTGAGTTTACAAAAAACCAAAAGTTTAACCGTTATTCCGATAAAGTCCTTGTCGAGTTTGAGGAGGCAAAGCAGACGGGGATTGTTTCCAAACCTGTGCTGATTGGGCCGGTAACCTATCTGCTGTTGGGAAAAGAAAAGGAAAGTGGGTTTGAGAGAATCGATTTGCTGGATTCGCTCCTACCGATATACATTGAAGTGATTCAGGAGTTGGTTGCCCGAGGTGCAGAATGGATACAACTTGATGAGCCGTGTTTGGTTCTGGATTTATCTGAGAAAGAAAAAATTGCTATTAGAAGTGCTTATATACAAATCAGGGAGGCTGTTCCGACTGCAAAAATACTATTGGCTACCTACTTTGGTACTTTATACAATCATGCGAACCTGGCAGCGGAACTCCCGATAGACGCCCTTCATATAGATGTCACAAGAGGCGAGGAGAATCTGGCTGATGTTTTGCGAAATAAACAATTTGTAGATTCTGACAAGATTCTTTCCATCGGTGTGGTGGATGGAAGAAATATCTGGAAAAATGATTTTAGTAATTCGTTGCGATTTTTACAAATTGCTGTGAATGCGCTTGGCGCCGACCGGATTTGGGTAGCACCTTCCTCTTCGTTGCTTCATAGTCCTTATGATCTGGATCTTGAAAAAAATGATGCAGTACTCACGCCTGAAATAAAAGGGTGGATGTCTTTTGCTAAACAGAAACTGATTGAAGTTGCCAGTCTAGTTGAACTCGCACAAGCGGATTATAAACAAAATGATATATACATCCTCAATCAGAAGGCCATTGAGAGTAGGTGTTCTTCTACTTTGATTCATAAATCAGCTGTAAAACTGCGTGTAGGGAGTATACAAGAAAAAGACTTTACTCGAGCCAATGCGTTTCCTGTGCGACAGGGCATTCAGCAGGAGAAATTACAACTTCCCATATTCCCAACCACAACCATTGGTTCGTTTCCTCAAACGGATGAAGTGCGTCAGTTAAGGGCGCAGTTGAAGAAGGGTTTGCTAACAACGAAAGACTACGAGATCCGGATTGAAGAAGAAATTGTGAAATCGCTCCGCTGGCAGGAGGAGTTGGGGATTGATGTTTTGGTGCATGGGGAGTTTGAACGCAACGATATGGTGGAATATTTTGGAGAGAGCCTGTCGGGTTTTGCATTTACACAAAATGGCTGGGTCCAAAGCTATGGAAGTCGGTGTGTAAAACCTCCCATTATATATGGCGATATACATCGTCCGTGTCCAATGACCGTGCGTTGGTCGTCCTTTGCACAGGCTAATTCAGAGAAATGGGTAAAAGGGATGCTTACTGGTCCGGTTACAATTTTACAGTGGTCTTTTGTTCGGGATGATCAGCCACGAAGGGATACCGCTTTTCAAATCGCTTTGGCCATACGGGATGAAGTGATAGATCTTGAAAAAGCAGGTATTAGGATAATTCAGATAGATGAGCCTGCCATTCGTGAAGGATTACCGTTAAAAAAATCGGATCGGGAGGTATATCTAAAATGGGCCGTGGACGCATTCAGGCTGAGTGCCTCGGGCGTGGCAGATCAGACGCAAATACATACACATATGTGCTATTCCGAATTCAATGATATGATGGAAGCGATTGCTGCCATGGATGCAGATGTGATCACCATAGAAACCTCACGTTCACAAATGGAACTGCTGGATTGTTTCGCAGGCTTTAATTATCCCAACGAAATAGGTCCCGGGGTTTATGATATTCATTCGCCCAGGGTTCCTACGGTTGAGGAAATTACCAACTTATTGGAGAAAGCTCTGAAGGTTATTCCGGTCCGTAATTTGTGGGTAAATCCAGACTGTGGTTTAAAGACCAGAAAGTGGGCGGAAACTGAGGCAGCATTGCGTAATATGATTTCAGCGGCTACCTTGCTTCGCGAATCCATTACAGTGGAGCAATAATAGAACTAATTCATAAAACTTTATAATCTCCCGGTTATCAACCGGATATCCGGGAGATTTTAGACCAACATCATGACACTGGAAGAAAAAATTAATCAATCGGAAACAAGAGTTTTTAAGACCGTATTCCCAAACAATACCAATCACTACGATACACTTTTTGGAGGAACTGCATTATCCATGATGGATGAGATTGCATTTATTGCGGCTACCCGATTTTCTCGACTGCGCTGTGTAACGGTTTCTTCCGACAAAATTGACTTTACCCATCCTATACCGGCTGGTACCATTATAGAATTGGTAGGCCGGGTAGAGCATGTCGGGAACACGAGTATGAAGGTTCGCGTTGATATTTTTGTAGAGCAAATGTATCAGGAGGGTAGAGAGAAGGCTGTTACGGGGATGTTTACTTTTGTGGCGCTCGATGAAAATCATAAGCCAACGAAGATTTGGACTGCGTAACAGATTGTTAAATTTTGTAAAGGATGAAAAGTGCAACTGTAATAGTTGCACTTTTTTTATGGGGTCAATTCGTAACTTATTCAATTCTAGTTGTGTGTCCAGGGTTTCATCTACCCATCTCTTTGATCTCCCATATCAGAAAATGCGGATATAGGTATATAAAATTGAATTGAGATAGAAAATAGGAATAATCTAATGAGTAGTTGGCACGATTTTATTCGTTCAATTCTGCTATTCAGCCAATCAATGCGCTGGAACCCACAAGTGAATGTCTAAGGTATATACGACTAGATTACCAGATTTGTTAGGCTATGAGCAGTGATTTGCGTTGAAAGGTGAACTGTGTGCTTTATTGTAACTGATGTTGGGGTTGAAATCATGCAGGTAATTTTAATGAGGGAGTCAAATGTTTCTGCATGGGCTCTGATATTTCAATTTGGATATATTTAAGGTGTTTTCTGGATTTGGTATTTTATTGAAGTTTAAAATAGCCGATTTTACGCGATTTTTAGTAATTCATTGGAGGGAGTGTGAGGTTCCTTTTTGTTTATTGTACAGATCTAAATACATTTTTGCAATATGATATGAATATTAAAAATGAGTCAGTAGTATTTATGTTTTTTTAATATTTAAAGAAATATAGATTGGACTGATAGGGTGGTTTTTTGTAGAATGAAATTTGTATTTCATTTTAATTTTTTTTTGTGACAGTAATATTGATTAGTACAAGGCATAAATGACAAATTGTTCTACATATAATATCCATAAAGTTGGATATTATTGAAGTGATTTGTCAAAATTTAGTTATGCTGAATTGGTACCGTTTGTTTGTATAAGTTTCTGTTTAGTAAGTTATTGGCTAATTTTTGTAGATTTTTTTTTGGATTTGTAGAATTTGCCTATTTTTTATATGAAGTAGTTTGTTTTTCTATAAAATTGTAGAACTAATTAATTTTTTATTTGCCAACTAGGTTTTGCGGTGTCGAGTTAATTTCGAATATTTATACGGTTGATTTGAATTTTATCAAAAGGGATAAAATTTTTAAAAGCTGTTTATGTTTTGTTATAGTTTAATGGGATTAATATAGGATATTTGCGTTCTTGTTTATTTCGCATTTAGTAGTTCAATGCAATGTTCGTTCAAGCTATATTTCAGGTTCGAATAGGTATTGTATAGAATGCGCACACTATAATGCTTTTAATTGCAGGGACAAAAGCATTCAGAGAAAATACGAGTCATTAATGAAAATTTTAGGAATATCAGCTTTCTATCACGATTCCGCCGCAGCTCTTATTGAGAACGGAGAAATTGTTGCCGCAGCACAAGAAGAGCGGTTTACCCGTAAAAAACACGACCCAGGATTTCCTTCCGAAGCGATCAAATTTTGTCTTGAATATGGTGGTCTGGCGATAAATGAGCTGGATGCCATTGTCTTTTACGACAAACCATTGCTCAAATTTGAACGTTTGTTAGAGACCTATTATGCGTTTGCTCCTAAGGGTGTCAAATCTTTCCTAACGGCTATGCCCGTTTGGATCAAGGAGAAAATGTTCCTCAAAAGACTTATCAACGAAGAACTTGAAAAGCTGGGTTATGATAAAAAGAAGAAGGTAAAGATGCTTTTTCCGGAACATCACCTTTCTCATGCAGCCAGTGCATATTACCCTTCACCCTTTGAGAAATCTGCGATTTTGACAATTGACGGGGTTGGTGAATGGGCTACGGCATCTATTTGTTTGGGCGAAGGGAAGGATATAACCAATCTTAAGGAGCTCCGTTTTCCGCATTCATTAGGACTTCTATACTCTGCTTTTACGTACTTTTTAGGTTTCAGGGTCAATTCAGGCGAGTATAAACTGATGGGGCTTGCTCCTTATGGCGATCCCACTTCACCAGATATAAAGCGTTATGAGGAAATTATCCTCAGGGACCTGATTGAATTGAAAGAAGATGGTTCTGTATGGCTGGATCAGGAGTATTTTGATTATGCAACCGGTCTAAAAATGGTGAATGAGCATAAGTGGGAAGCATTGTTTGGCTTTAAAACCAGGAAGCCGGAAGATCCACTTGAGGCTGTGCACTGTAATCTGGGCTTGGCAATTCAAAATATTACGGAGGAGGCAGTTTTAAGAATGGCACGCGAAGCGAAGCGTCTCACAGGTGCAGATTCGCTATGTCTTGCAGGCGGTGTGGCACTTAACTGCGTTTCCAACGGCAAGCTTCAAAAATCGGGTATATTCAAAAATATCTTTATACAACCCGCCGCGGGTGATGCTGGTGGGGCCTTAGGTGCCGCCCAGGCAGCCTACCATATTTATTTTGGACAGGAGCGAAAAGTTACCTGGAAGAACGATGCCATGAGAGGCTCTTATTTGGGGCCAACATTCTCTGATCTCGATGTGACTTTGACAGCTAAAAAGTATAAAGCTGTATATACCCATTACGAAAACTTTAAGGAGTTGTCCGAAGAAGCAGCCCGCCTGCTTGCTCAGGGCAATGTAGTGGGGTGGGTACAAGGACGCATGGAATTTGGGCCCAGGGCTTTGGGGGGACGTAGTATTTTGGGGGATCCCCGAAACGCAGAAATGCAGAAAAAGTTGAACCTCAAAATCAAATACCGGGAATCATTCCGTCCATTTGCACCGTCGGTGTTAGCGGAGGATTGTAGTGAGTATTTTGATTATGACGGTATATCCCCCTATATGTTATTGGTACATCCAGTAGCACACAGTCGTAGGAAACCGGTGCCGGCAAATTACAATTCGATGGATTTGAGGGAGAAACTATATTTCGAAAGGTCCGATCTGCCTTCTATCACACATATTGATTACTCGGCCCGGATACAGACTGTACACAAGGAAACGAACCCACGTTATTATCAGCTTATAGACTCGTTTAAGGCACTTACTGGCTATGGGGTTGTTGTAAATACAAGTTTTAACGTACGGGGAGAGCCGATTGTAAGTACGCCAAACGATGCATATAGGTGCTTCATGAGAACTGAAATGGATTATCTGGTCGTAGGTAATTTTATTTTTGATAAAAAGCAGCAACCAGAGTGGCAGGAGAAGGATAACTGGCAAGAGGAGTTTGTATTGGATTAGGTCTTGTCTGATGATTAATAGCATATTTATATGACGTCAAAAATTGTAACAAGCCTGGTGCGAATAGGTTTCCTGGTCATCATATTTGTTTTTTTATTCTTTCCGGATAAACTACACATCAAATTTGATTATCCGGGCTTTCCACAGAGCGACAACATATATGTTCGCTTGGCGAAGCTCGCTTTTTGGATCTTAGTTGTGATTGAGGTTCTTCGCATTTTTTACTATGGAGTGGTAAAAAGTAAATCCAAGGGTTTATTCGCAAACATTACAACGGTGGTAATCCCTTTGCTGGTAACCTGTATTTTTCTGGAAATCATATTCATGTATATTCCCCAGAGTCATGAAGGAGTTTTATCAAAGGCCTCTCAAATCTGGTGGGAAAAGTATTGGCATCCGGTAAATGCCCTGGGTTATCACGACCGGGAGGTTGAAAATGATAAAAGTAAAAAGCAGATATTGGTAATTGGCGATTCTTTTGCCGCTGGACATGGCTTGAAAAGTGTAAATGAGCGCTTCTCCGATATTATTGCGTCGTCATTGGGAACAGAGAAATACAGTGTATATAACCTAGGTGTTTCCGGTGCTGATACCAAGGATGAAGCCAAAAGGTTGGTGGAATTCCCGGTCAAGCCTGATGTAATTGTGTTACAATACTTTTTGAACGATGTTGAAAAGGTTGGGAGAGAGAAGGGATTAACGCTGACCGGTTCGGAACCGTATGGAGATATTAGCGGACCTGCTGCGCACCTGGTGAAGCGATTCTATTTGCCAAACTTCATCTACTGGCAATTACCACATACTGGTTTTAGTACGTTTGATCAGTTTGTCCAAAAAGCATATACCGACACGACGATATTAAATGCGCATTTGCGCGATATGTCCCGAATGCTGGACTATAAAGATTCGACAGGCGCGAAAATGTATGCGGTATTCGTTCCGTTTTTGTTTCAGCTGGAGAAAAGTGCCCAGTATACAAAACCGGTTGAGGACTATCTGAAGTCCCGTGGCGTAGTTATTGTACCCATTGCAGATGGCATAGCGCAAATTCCTGAGAAGGAAAGAGTAGTAGGTAAAAATGACGGACATGCCAGTGCAGCAGTGAACGCGCTGATTGCCGAGCGATTAACCAAAGCAATGGGTAAACCCTAAGGGATCGTGAAGATTGAAGGAGATTAAACTTATCATGAAATAAAACAACGAATTATGGATTTTCTAACTGATTTATTTGCCTTTATGAAAGAACGCAAGAAATGGTGGCTTGCGCCAGTCATTATTGTGTTGCTGTTAATCGGGATTCTCATCGTAATTGGTGGTGGTTCTGCGGTTGCTCCATTTATATACACCTTGTTTTAAGGGTGTTGGGTGATAATAATATAACAAAAACAACAGGTTTGTAACCAAACCTGTTGTTTCCAATTTTTCAAGATCTAATGAGCGAATCCGACAAGAGTAAAGCCCAGCTTGTGATCGTAACAGGACTGGTGGTGTTCTATTTTATATTTGGTTCTAAATACCCTTATTTGCTGATGGCAGCCGCGGCCATTGGGGTATTAAGCATTGCCATACCAGCCGTTGGTGATTTGATTGTAAAGGGCTGGTATAAGTTGGCGGAAATACTGGGCGCGATCAACGGGAAAATTCTCTTATCGCTCGTATTTTTTCTAATACTTTTACCTGTTGCTCTTTTGGCCAAAATAGGGAAAAAGAACCCACTTGCTTTGAAACGTGAAAGTAAGAAGTCCGTTTTTGCAGACAGAAATCATAAATATACTGCAAAAGATATGGAGCAAGTTTGGTAGAACATTTCAAAAAAGTGCAATTAAAAAAAAAGGTCTTTTTAGACCTTTTTTTTACGCATAGCCCGATCATATAACAATTGCAGCATACCATCTTTAAGGCCCACGTCTGGTACGTGAATAACTTCTGCACCGGCCCATTTCATGGCTGAGGTATAAATATCTCCCGCCGGAACGATTACATCCGCACGGTCTGGATTGAGTTGTAACTTATTAATTCGTTCCTCCAGCGTAAACTGCGCAATGTAGTCTCGCATTCTGATTATCTCTTGCAAACTAGCAGAGCTTTCACTTAGCTTTGACGACAAATCGAACAGTTTATTAATATTTCCTCCGGTTCCTACCGCTTGAATGGGCTGTGAATAGTCAACATTAGCTTTGATCCATTCCTGTATTTTAGGCCAGGCGGTTTTGGATTCCTTTCCTTCGAGAAGGCGAACAGATCCGAGTTTAAAGGACTTGGCAATAATCTTCTTTCTGTCCTTGTATAAATTGAGTTCGGTGCTTCCGCCGCCTACGTCAATGTGAATATATTGACCCTCATCCAATGATTTTACTACAACATTATTTACCAGTTCCGCTTCGCGCTGTCCGTCAATAATCTGTATATGAATACCGGTCCTTTGTTCAATATGCTCTCTTACTTCGGGTCCGTTTTCCGCTTCGCGCATGGCGGAAGTGGAGCAAGCCATATAGTCGTCTACTTCGTGCAGCTCCATTAGCAACTGATATGCGAGCATGAGTTTCATCATACGGTCTTCACTCATAGCGGATATTCTGCCCTGTGTAAAAACATCATGTCCCAGACGTAGCGGAAATCTTACATATTCGACTTTTTTGAGTCGGGTAATGCCCTCATCCTGCAACACAGAAGAGATTTGCATACGGGCGCCGTTGGACCCTATATCTATCGCAGCGAATTTCAAAAGCTTGTATTATATGGAGTAAAGAAAAGTCAAATGTAGTTTTTTCAGGCATAATTCTCAAAAACTCATGCTGATCAATACCTATAAAATTACATTTTTTTGCCGATTTGATAGAGCAACTTAACCTTTATACCCGGTCCTGTTTTTTGATTTTCCGGTGTTAAGGCCTTTAAATAAGTATATAAATATCCTTCTACTTGAACAACGATGGGGTGCCAGGTTTTTTCAATCCCGGCAGTAACATTTACGGAATTGATCAGTGGTAAGTCCATTTTTGTATCAAAAGATTGGCTAAGGAATTCTTTTCCTGGTACGGGCAAACGACAGTCGAATGTGAAATTATTTTTCCCTTTTACAGTGACATTGGTACCCGCCCCAACATAATAGCTGAAGTCTTTTGTAATATCATCCCGGAAAGCCACAGTGAGTGGGATTTGTAACAGGGTTGGTTTTACATGAATGTTGGCAATTTCAAAGCCCATGGGAGGTACTTCGCCAGGGTGGGTTCTTCTAAAATCCATTCGGTTTCGATCTCTGAAAACCTTTTCGTTGATGAATTCCCGGGGTTTGATACGCAGCCAGCTTAGCCCCGCGGAGATGGAGAATTTTTTAGCCACCAACACTTCCCCTACAATGGTTTTAGCCTGATTATTTCCTTCCAAGTGATAACCTGCCCCAAATCGATATGGCGATTTTATGTTCAATTGCGGGATAATGTGATCAGACTTGGTTGCTTTTTCTACTTTCTTGGTATCCCTTACGTTTTTATTCGCAGCTAGTGTTGCGGACGGGGTTAACCATGCCTGACGCGTTTTTCGAGGAGTGAGACGGCTGGACAGTTTATATTGCATATGACGGTTATAGTCCGCCATCACAGGAGTCCCTTTCAAACTATGGATGCCATCAAAAGATTCATCGAGTACCCTAGCGGAGATAGCCGTATGTGGGGTATTAGATTCTGAACCATTTAAATTGTAGCCTGATTCCGAAGATTCAGGTTGCTGTACCGGACCAGACTGAGACTTCGCTCCTATACCTGCGAAATCATTTTCACCAGAATTTGGAACGTGATTGAAAACAGGACGGTCAATGTTTCCGGCATTTTCCTGGCCTGATTGAGGCCGAAAGTCAAAGGCTGAGGGAGTTTTACTTGTTTCTGCCAAGTAGTTTACAGGCTCTTTCTTGTAACGAATGATGTGTGCGTTGGCAGGGGTATACAACGGCTGCTCAGCAACTTCTTTTTGTACGATATATACCGTATCAGTTTTAGTAATAGAGCGTGTTTGAGCTGCCATTGCGTCAATTTGGCTCTTTAGCTGAGAAACATCTGAAGCAAGTTGATTGTTTTTTGAGAGTTGACCAGCGTACAAGAAGGTCAAAACGGTAACAACAGATGCGGCAGCAGCATAACCCAGCCATGCGCCGTATTGTTGCCAGAAAGTAGGGGGCGTGTTAGCACGCATATACTGCTGCATTTGAGCCCAGTTATCCTCTTGAAAGCCTGGTGATATACTTTCTAATTTCTGACGTATAGTTTTTTCAAATTTATCAGTTTTCATTGCCTTTAAATGACTTTATAGCCCAATCATTTGGAAAGAGATGCGGGTAATATTTTTTGATCAAATGCTGTAATCGGGCTCTTGCACGAACATAATGAGACCTGACAGTAGCTTCATTAATGTCAAGCATTTCGGCAATTTCCCGATGGTTATAGCCATCTACCACGTACATTAAAAAAACATTTTTATATACTGGTTTTATTTCCTGGATCAATTTTAAAATTTCATCAGCGGTTATTTGGCTTACGACATCTTCATCAAATCGAGGGTATGGGGCGTCTTCGAGAGACACCATGTCTTCATGATGTTTTTTATGCTTACGATAATAGCTTATGGCGGTATTGACCATAATTGTCCTTAACCAAGCTTTGAAGGGATGGTTAATATCGTATTTTTCTATATTGTTGAATACTTTTAGAAAGCCTTCATTCAAAACCTCCTCTGCTTCTTCGGGTGTCGATGTATAGCGAAGGCACAAACTTTTAGAGTAACTGAAGAACTGCTTATATAAAATCCTTTGGGCTTGATTGTTGCGCGCTATACATGCAGCAACCACCGACGAAAGGTCGTTCTCGTTAAAGGATATTTTTCTTCCGAATAGCAACGTTAGGGCGTCAGATTGTCAAGAATCTCGTGAATATATTAACAGTACGCAAGTGTGGATGCTTATGTTGCAACGACGCAAAAAAAGAAGAAGATTTTTTATCCTCTGCCACAATAAGATAGGTCAGTGCGTATGTGAATAGGAGCGTATATAGGGTTACTTCTTGACATAGTAGGAGCGAAGTAACTTGTCCGGTCCTATACCGGTGCGTTAAGAATTTTGTTAGGGGTGAGTTGAAATACGGTGCCGGATTTTCGGGTACCGTATTTATTTTTTAAAACTTAACATTTCCAGTTCCAGTGAATTTTTTATCTCTCCCATCACAAACAAGCTATGTGTACTGCCGATATTTTCCAGGGATCCCAGTTTTTGCATGAGAAATTGCTGATATTGAGACATATCTTCGACAACGATTTTAAGTAGGAAATCGTAGTCGCCCGAAATATTGAAACACTCCATTACCTCCGGCATCGCAATGACGGCTTTGACGAATTTCTCACCCATCACCTTGGAGTGTTCTTTGAGGGCAATGTTGCAAAATGCCATAAGCTTTTTGCCTATCTTCTCCCGGTCCACAATGGCTACATATTTCTTGATAATTCCTTCTTTTTCTAACCGTCGAACGCGCTCATAAACCGGGGTATACGATAAGTTTAGTTTTTCAGATAGCTCCCTGGTTTTCAAAGTAGCGTCCTGTTGCAGATAATGCAATATTCGGGCATCGGTTTCATCTAAATTATGCATAGATAGAATATCTTTAATCACTGGTATTGTAGTAGGTACTGAGATAAACTATATAAAAGTACCTCAAATTGTAGATTGATAATCTATTTTTTTTGGTTTTATGGAATAAAACATCTGTTAGGCTAAATTTGTATTGTGGGAATAATGCGTTAGCGAAGTGTGAAGCATTCATTCGGTTTGAACTAAAAGAAATAGATATAATGGTAGCTACAAAGCAAAATGATATTCGCGAAATATTGAAAACCCGTATTCTGGTACTCGACGGTGCCATGGGTACGATGATACAACGCTACAAATTACAGGATTACGATTACAGTGGAGAGCGATTTAAAGATTGGCCGCATGACGTAAAGGGAAACAATGATCTTCTTTCGCTGACCAGACCGGATGTGATTAAGGAAATTCATGCAGCTTATTTCGATGCTGGGGCGGATATTGCGGAAACCAATACCTTTTCGGGCACAACCATTGCCATGGCAGACTATGGAATGGAAGAACTTGTATATGAGTTAAATTATGAGTCGGCTCGTTTGGCAAGAGAGGTAGCTGATGAGTTTACTGCCAAAAATCCGGAAAAACCTCGTTTTGTAGCGGGTTCCATTGGACCAACGAACCGTACGGCTTCTTTGTCTCCTGACGTCAATAACCCTGGGTATCGCGCCATTAATTTTGATCAGTTGGTTGAAGCTTATTATGAACAGGTAAAAGCCCTAACTGACGGCGGTTGCGATTTATTGTTGGTTGAAACCGTTTTTGATACATTAAATGCAAAGGCGGCGTTGTTCGCCATCGACAAGTTCTTTTCGGATGCAAGAGCAGGAAAGGTAGAAAGGCTTCCATCATGGAGAGTTTCCGAGGGAGATGCTCTGCCGATCATGGTTTCTGGAACAATTACGGATGCATCCGGACGGACTTTATCCGGACAAACCACCGAGGCGTTTTTAACATCCATTTCGCATTTACCATTGCTCTCAGTTGGTTTGAACTGTGCATTGGGAGCCGATTTGATGCGTCCATACGTTCAAATTCTTTCGGATAATGCGCCGTTCTATATATCTGCTCACCCTAATGCTGGTTTACCCAATGAAATGGGTGAGTATGACGAATCACCTGAACAAATGGGTGAGGTGATAGATGGATTCTTACGGGATAATTTGATTAACATTATTGGCGGCTGCTGTGGAACTACGCCTGGACATATCAGAGCCATAGCGGATATTGCAGCGAAGCACAGTCCACGTCTTGTTCAGGAAGATAACAAGGTCCTAAAATTATCAGGATTGGAGCCGATGAATATTACGGAACTGACCAACTATGTAAACATTGGGGAGCGGTGCAATGTGTCTGGCTCTAAGATGTTTGCAAGACTGATCCGTTCTGGTGATTACGATGCCGCTTTGTCGGTCGCCCGTGATCAAGTGGAAAACGGAGCCCAAATTATTGACGTGAACGTGGATGAGGGAATGATTGATGGCGTGGAAGCCATGAAAACTTTTCTAAACCTAATTGCTGCTGAGCCGGACATTTCTCGTGTGCCGATCATGATCGACTCTTCGAAGTGGGAGGTTATTGAAGCGGGTCTGAAATGCGTACAAGGTAAGGCGATCGTGAACTCTATATCTTTGAAAGAAGGGGAGGAGAAGTTTAAAGAATCGGCGCGCACTATTTTGCGCTATGGTGCAGCGGCGGTGATTATGGCTTTTGATGAAAACGGTCAGGCAGATAATTATGAGCGAAGGATTGAGATATGCAACCGAGCTTACCGGATTTTGGTAGATGAGGTTAACTTCCCGCCACAGGACATCATTTTCGATCCGAACATTCTGACGGTGGCCACCGGTATGGAAGAACACAATAATTACGCAGTCGATTTTATTAATGCCACGCGTTGGATTAAGGAAAATTTGCCGCACGCAAAAGTTTCGGGTGGGGTTTCAAACGTTTCTTTCAGTTTCAGAGGAAATGAACCTGTGCGTGAAGCTATTCACACAGCCTTCCTATACCATGCGGTAAAAGCCGGAATGGATATGGGGATTGTAAATGCAGGACAACTTGGTATTTATGACGAGATACCAAAAGATGTATTGGAGTTGGTAGAAGACGTTTTGCTGAACCGCAGACCAGATGCGACGGATCGTCTCATTGCTTTTGCCGAAACGGTAAAGAATAAAGGAAAGGTAGCGACAGGGCCAGATTTAACTTGGAGAACCTTACCTGTAACGGAACGTATTAGTCATGCTCTGGTAAAAGGGAATGCAGATTATATAGAAGAGGATGTGGCAGAATGCTTACCAATGTTTAGCAGACCTTTGGAAGTCATAGAAGGGCCTTTGATGGATGGAATGGGTGTTGTGGGTGATTTGTTTGGCGCGGGAAAAATGTTCCTGCCGCAAGTGGTAAAATCGGCGCGGGTGATGAAAAAGGCTGTGGCCTACCTTCAGCCATTCATAGAAGCAGAGAAACAAGAAGGTGCCTCCTCTGCCGGTAAAATTTTATTGGCTACCGTTAAAGGCGATGTTCATGATATAGGTAAAAATATTGTGGGAGTGGTTTTGGGTTGCAATAATTACGAAATTATTGATCTGGGTGTAATGGTTCCAACCGACAAAATACTTGCTGCGGCCATTGAACATGACGTAAATATGATTGGATTGTCCGGATTGATTACGCCTTCCCTGGATGAAATGGTGGGTGTAGCCAAGGAAATGGAGAGACGACAATTTAAAATGCCATTGCTTATTGGCGGAGCTACAACTTCCCGAATTCACACAGCGGTTAAAATAGATCCTCATTATTCCGGTGCCGTAATTCATGTTTTGGACGCATCTCGCTCAGTGCCTGTTGCAGGTAAGTTGATTCAAAGCGAGGAGAGCCAAGCACAGGTGTTAACAGATATTAAAGCGGAATATGCTAAACTAAGAGAAGATCACGCTAAAAGAGGTAGCGAGAAAGCCCATTTGACTATTGACAAGGCTCGTGAAAATAAGGCTCCTATAGAATGGAGTAATTTTGAGGCGATCAAGCCTGAATTTCTGGGAATTAGGGTATTTGATGATTATAGTCTTGCGGACATTTCTAAATATATAGATTGGACACCTTTCTTCCAAACTTGGCAGCTTCATGGAAAGTATCCACAGATATTAGAAGATAAGGTGGTTGGAGAAGAAGCTTCCCGCCTTTTTGAAGATGCTGCGGTGCTTCTTGGGAAAATAATTGCAGACAAAAGTTTGAAGGCGAAGGCGGTTATCGGTTTCTGGCCTGCCAATTCGATTCAGGATGATATTGTGTTACATCATTTTGATGAAAAGGGTGCAGTTACTGGTGAGGGACATGGCTCGGCTTCTCATATAGAATATAATTTGAGCCAGACATCTCAAGAAAACCTCAATGCAGGTGCTTTGGTAAATGACACGGCAGCGGTATTACACCACCTGCGTCAGCAAAGTCAGAAAGCAGCTAACTTACCCAATTATTGCTTATCAGATTTTGTTGCTCCATTAGAAACTGGCCGTGTTGATTACATCGGCGGGTTCGCAGTTACGGCTGGGATAGGTATCGAAGCTTTATTAGAGCAGTATGAGAAGGATCATGACGACTACAATAGTATCATGGTGAAGGCTTTGGCCGATCGTTTGGTGGAAGCTCTGACAGAACTTATGCATGAGCGGGTGAGGAAAGAAATTTGGGGATATGCAAAGGAGGAATCATTTACCAATGAAGAACTTATTAAGGAAGCATATAAAGGGATACGCCCAGCTCCGGGCTATCCGGCTTGTCCAGATCATACCGAGAAGCGAATGTTGTTTGATTTGCTTCAGGCTGAAAGCATCGGAATCAGTCTTACCGACAGTTTTGCTATGTATCCGGCCAGTAGCGTGAGCGGATGGTATTTCTCAAACCCTGCCAGTCGATATTTTCCGGTTGGAAAGATCTTCAAGGACCAGGTGGAGGATTATGCGCGTAGAAAGGATATGCCTTTAGAGGAAGTTGAAAAATGGTTATCTCCTGTTTTGGGATACTAACAATTATAACAGCAACAGAAATGGCTCCAAGTCGACAGATTTGGAGCCATTTCTGTTATAATGAAGTCGAGAGTAGAGAAATTTCTATATTGATTTTGAGGTGGTTAGGTATTTTTCTTCATTTGAAATTGTATCCGATCATGGATTTGCGTTACCTTTTGACTGAATTTTCGTTTAACTAAAGATTTAGCATAAATGATATATGCTAATTAAAAATCAGGTAATTATACGCTAGGAGGTAACATTTTATCGTTACATATTTGTAACCTCATTTTAGGGAATGAACACACTATAATTTTAAGGTCATGAATAAGAAGATTTCGGTATTTATATTATTAATTCTGTTAGCCTCCTCTTTTAAATACAGGGCCAAATCTGTTGAGTCATCTACTCCGAAACAGAATGGATTACCTATCGCTTCTTTGGGCGAAAATTCCTCCAAACGGGACGCGTTTAAATTTGAAGATTTTGAAGCCGAGCTGCACAAGGCCAATCAGGAATTGGTTTCTGGTAACCCCGAGCCTTTTAAGTCGTTGTGGCTGGAAGGAAATGAAATGAACACCTTGGGGTTAGCTGCGCCAGAAATAAAGGCAGTTGC
>CALGRQ010000298.1 GCA_937880795.1 uncultured Dyadobacter sp.
CCTAACTGTCAGATTAAATCGTAGCTATTTCACCTAATATGGCTACATAGTAGCGGCTTCTCTACACATTTTATCTTTATCTAGTTTATAAATAATCCACTCATTCTCATAATTGCAGTATAACATAGATCTATAAACATGTATTCGTGTAGACCTCTTATGGTTGTTAAGCGGCAATAGAAAACTTCCAACATACTTGCCTTTTACCAAATTGTACACATCTATAATTTCATGTTTATCTAAAGTCTCATAACTTTCATCATTTGAAATTGCGTTTGAGCTTATATATAACAAACTGTCGTAAAATGTAGATATTCTATTTACAATAAACGCCGGTCCCTTTTGCGAAATAGTAGTCTTTTTACCTGATACCGCCTTTTCAACTTGCATTTGATACTGTGTAAACGTATCGATTGTATTTCCTACTCTAATCAAATTGAGATTGGTATCAATCAATTGATACACGTTCTTATAGCAATATACATATGCAATTAAGCTCGTTTTTCGATCGAAATCAAGAAATCCGTCAGTTACCATACCTGCATCATGCCTAATATCAGAAATATTGCTTTCGGGCTTCAAATAGCCCGAATCCGGGTAATATTTAAAAAATACTTGATCCTTTTTTGAAAAATCTAATTTCCTTAATACATAGCTATTATTAGCTAATGAAATTACTCTTGTAATACTTCCAGGGTTGAATGTATCAACTTTTACTGAGGTCCCGGATAATTTCCCAAATGCAACACTTGGTCTATTCCCGGAAAAAATTCTAAAATCAGGTGAATCTACTCTTGTGATAAAAAAATGCGATGATCTGTCAACAAACTCTTTATCTAATTGGACTGAGATCGATCCAACGTTGGAGAGCAGGCTATCGGTAATTAGAATCTCGTGGGGATCTTCCGTCGAAAGGTATATTCTATTCTGAGACATCCCAGTTATCTCGGACTTTTTGGAAGAAGGCACTACCGACGTGACCTTTGTTACCACGGATGTAAAGTAAGTTCGGTCAAATCCCCTATTTAACATTCGTGGTCTTACAAATAAGAACCAAAGCAATACGATAACAAGTATCCCAGACAACAAGATAAGTATGATTTTAATTATGGTTTTCATTTTGACTATTCTTCGACTTTTTACAATACAAAAGGGGCTACTAAATTTTAGTAGCCCCTTAAAGCACAAATTCATTACGGTTTCAGCACGAAAGTGCTAGTTTCTTGACCGAATTCGTCAAGCAGAACAGCGCATTGGCGAACGTTTGCACCAGGGCAATAGGTGGATTTAATCACAGCGTCAGACTGGTTAGAAATGATTGTTCCAGAGGGAATCAGTTTCCAGTCACCGGTAACTGCGAAAGTTGTAGCGGCAGCGAACAATACTGCTGCAGTCAAAGAAAGCATCTTTTTCATGGTTAAAAAATTAACTTTTCTTAATAAATAGCCTACTCTTTTCTTCAGGTTTTCGGCTACCCCTGCTTTATGCATAAATATCTTGTTAATACGGTTATGGCTTGAATATGTAGTTGGAAACAGAATTACCTGACTCATCTAATTCAACAGCACAAATGCTACTCCGGCCGAATTTGCAGTATTTGAACATAACTTCGGTTTCAGTTATATTATGGGCCGAGCCAATACCAACCAAGTACCAGTCCTTTGAGTGTACATTATTAGCCACCTGAGAAAATAAAAATACCAGCAAGATAAATACGAACTTGAATGGCACTAATTTACTCTTACAACAAATTTCACACAGCAACATTTTCTTTATTTTCTTTAGTTATTAGTAAAATTCCCATAATTGAAATGATGATAAAGAATAGATTGAAATAAATATGGGCCTCCCAGGTTAGCATTGAAATCACTCCTCCACAGGAACAAGGAATATAATAGCTATAATTAAGCATAGCAATTATATATGCAGTAAAAACCGTCATCAAAAGTAAAGAAGCATAAAAGCCCATCAATACTGTCCTCGACACGATTAAAAGAGCAACAATTACTAACTCTGCAACAGGAATAAACCAACCAATAAAGTTTGCATAATCACCGATAAATGGTGAATCATTCAATTTACTAACAGAATCATTATAGGTGAGTAATTTCGTGACAGCTGCATACCCAAAAAGTAATATCAACAAATTTGAAAAAACCCCTACTATATTCCTTCTTAATTTATGAGAAATATTCATGTATAATAATTTACTTTGCCATGAATTTATGGCCATAGTACATAAAAGCTTGTTTCATGTCCTAACTCATCAAGCAGAACTGCACATTGATGTACAGCAACACCCGGGCAAAAATTAGAGGAAATAGTTGCTTCACTAACATTCGCGACTAACTGTTCCGTTCGGAGAATTTTCCAATCACCTATTATGGCGTATGCTGATGTTATTGAAAATAAAATTGCGGCAAGTAATGAAAGGAACTTACTCAAAGTGGCTCTATTCGGGTTCAAATACATATGGTTATTATTGAAATAGAAAAATCTGGGAAACGATAGCATTTGTCTTTAAGCTCTTCATGGTCTTCTTTTTGTTTAATCGAAATTAGTACCCCGCACTGAAATAAAACGTCAGTGTTAAAAAACTTCAAGCTATTTCGAAAATATTTTTCCTTATATGTCCCTTTCTCCAATAATACCCCCCTGCCATTCCTTGAATATCAAACAGAGATTTATATATGTACTGGTGGCGGATCTTTGTCTTACTAGCAGCTTCCGCTACCGATTCATATACCGCCATTGGCTCACCGGTTCGATCAAATTGCGTAACAGGTATCTTCTTCCTGGTATTCTTGTCTTTTAGATCAGAAATCTTAAGTGGTTGGCCATTAAACAGTGCATCTGATATTTGATATGCTTTTTTCGTAAAATCAACTTCTAACAAATTTCCCTGCTTCCAATAAAAACCGCCGCCGTGCGTCAGCTTTCCGGATATAGCACTTGAAATCTGCTTATGTGCGATCCCTGTAATATTTGCTGCTAGTGACTTAGCCGAGTAAGTGGCAAGAACTTCATTATTGAGGCTTAACTGGGTTACAGGGATACCTCTTTTTGCTTTATATCCAATTGACTTTTTCCGGACTATAATGTCGATATCGCGTCGAGTTATCCTGTTTGCATTTCCACGGCGCCAGTAGAATCCATTCACCATAACCTCAGGGTGATTAAGCGCACGCACAATTTTGGAATACGCGACCTGTTCAACCTTTGAAGCATCTGTTATACTTTTTAAAGTAGCAACTATTTTACCATCCTCATTGTATTTAGAAACTACCTTGCTTGATTTTTGAACGTTTTGGGCGATAATTTCAAGATGTTTGGTGGGGTTTGTCTTAAAGTGACTGAGTTGCCTGCCCATATAATAGGACTTCTGATTTTTAGCATGATAATCCAGCAATTCAAGGTTTTCTGGATATATTTCGAGCCCATTATTGTTTTTATAAGAAATAACCAACTTAGGGTTCTTCAAATCAAAATGTTCAACAAACTGATAATATACTATTCTGGCAACCTGTAGATTATGTACATCCCCTTGCACTGTAAGAGTTACCTGCAGTCTATACGACCAATCTTTTAAGTGTAGATTCCTGTCTCGATTAATTCCGGCAAGAATGATCTGCCTTGCTTTTCTATAGGGGCGCCCAAGACAATCATAACTTTTCCTTTCAGCTCTTAGAACTCTGCCATAATTGGAAATAAAGTAATACCCTTCTAAGCCAGGTACGTCTTTCCATACCTCGCCCGGCCTATCTGTTAAACTTATATCACGATGGGCCGGTACAAACTGATTTAAGCCCTTTTCTTCCATAAGCACTGGTGTTATCTGGATAATGATAACACAAGTCTAGGCAACTTTAGCGAACCTGGTTCGCAGTGTCCGCGGTAAGAATGTCCTTCAAAAAGGCTTATCGGGCATAAAATCCTTTGGTGAGCACTGAAGCACCTTCGCTATTTCATTCAGCATTCTTGTAGAAAAGAATTTGCCGCGCTGCGGACTTTCAAACTGGCTAATATAGCCTTCAGATTTACCTAGACGAAAAGAAAGTTCCTCCTGAGTCAATTTTAATTCAACCCTTCTTTGTCTTATTTTATCTATTATATGTAGATCTATCGGTGAAAGTTTCGGCATACCATTTTTTCCGCAATCAACCGCACTCTTTCAATTTTCTTACATAACTATAGTTATGTATTATGAAGAAAAATCGCTAAATTGCTGTAGTGTAAGCACAAGAATGGGAAAAGTGTCCGAATAATATATTTTATAACTTTTATTTTTTAAGTTATGGATACAGGGTAAAATATTATTACTTTGCGAATCTCAAAACAGATCGCAATGTCATCGTCTAATCCTGGGGAGCTTGGCGGCACCAGGATTACAAGGGCGATGCCTGCGTACCATATGGGCGCAGGCTCGCTTGTTGTTGTATCCGTTGCCGCCAAGCTCCACGGATCGCTTCAAGATAGAGCCATGCGCCCACCCATTTTATGGCGGCGTTTATTCATAGTTTTTAGTGGGATGTGCAGTAAATTATCGCGTAATTAAACCATATGGAGGATAAAAGCGTATATTGAAGACTGGCTTTTGCCTAAATTTCCCCAAAATAGCTTAATTCCTTCCTTTTTTCATGCGTAAGTGACGGAAAATCAATCCAAAACTGCTACTTCTTGCCGCTAATTTCATAATTTTATGATATGGGTAACGATCCTCTGTTGCTAAAGCTGAAGGCCGGGGAGCCGGACGCTTTTAAGGAACTCTATACGGCATTCTATGACATGTTATATGTTAAGGCATTCAGTGTGGTACGTGACGAATTTGTCGCCAAAGATTTAGTACAAGACTGTTTCATTGAAATTTTTGAGAAAAAAACATATACCCTAGTTCATACCTCCCTACAGGCGCTCCTTATAGTAATTGTGCGAAGAAAATGTTGTGTTTATTTAAGAAATCAAAGACGCCTGAGGGAAAAGGTGCAAAAATACAGGGCTGCCGAAGTTATTCGACAGGAATTTGAATGCATTGATTTTTTATCCAGTCATATTCAACAACACGAGATCCAAGTAAGGGATGAAAAACTTAGAAAAGCACTGACCAACCTATCGCCCCAAGAAAAGAAAGTGGTTGACCAGGTATATGTATACGGTAAAAGCCATGCCGATGCAGCAGAAGCCACAGGCATGAATCACCATACATTTCATACCTATATCTACCGTGCGGTCAATAAATTAAAAAAATACGTTCAATTAGCTTCCTAACCCTTAGTTTCTAATGAAAATGGAGAAATTAGATAATCATCAAAAAGCCCATTACGAAGCATTATTGTTGCGTAATTACCTCAATGAGCTGACCGACGAAGAACAGGCAGAACTTTACAATGCCCTCAATACCTATGCTGAGGTACGTCGTATGGATAGATTTATGGAAGAATATGTTAAGACTAACCAACTTCCATCCAAATTGCCAATATCCTCGATTTTGGCAGAATATGAAAAATTTGAAGTAATAACTTCTAGCAAAACGAAGCGCATTAATCGGAATCGCTGGATGGTTGCAGCCTGTATAGGAGCTGCATTGGGGCTTTCACTCTACTTTATTTGGCGCCCCGCATGGTCTTCTAACAGCCTGGCGGAGAATATGAGCGGCACCCAACTTACACTGGCCAATGGCAATAAAATCCTACTTGAATCAGACACTACATTTAATGTCACTGGCTCGCAGGTCGCAGTAAACAGCGTACACCTGCAGGTCAACAATGAAAACAATGCTGCAGATACCTCGATGAATGAACTCGCTGTGCCTACCAAAACTGATTTCCATGTGACACTTCAAGATGGAACCAATGTGCATCTGAACTCCAAGACACGACTGAAGTTTCCATTTTCATTTGGCAATACAAGAGAAGTATTTATAGATGGTGAGGCATTTTTTGAGGTAAAAGCAGATCCACAACGACCTTTCTTTGTAAACTTTCCAGGAGGGCGTGTGCAGGTGTTAGGAACTTCCTTTAACATTAATACTTACAATTCCAATCAATCCTATACCTCTTTGGTATCCGGATCGGCCGCCGTGTTTGCTGATGAAGAACAGATGTTATTGGTACCAGGAACCCAAGCGGCCATATCAGACCACAAAATTGAGAAACAGTCTTTTGATACAAGCAATGTCTTATCATGGCGCCAGGGTATTATTTACTTCGACGCAATACCACTTAGTACAATCACAGAAGTCATTAAGCGATGGTACGATGTAGACATCATTCTGGAAAGCAAGACTGGAGACGTGCGGCTAACCACCTCCTTGAATAAGAATAAACCACTTGTTGACTTTTTGCAAATGCTGGAGAATACAAATTTGCTTAAATACAATATTAACCGTAAAACCATCCACATCACCCCAGTTTCCGGCAAATAACCACAGAACGAACACAAACAAGTTTGTAACTGACGGATTTTCAACTGTTTCAGTGGAAATGTCAGTATATTTTCCTTATATTGTTAAAGCCAAAAACATCAAAATGCTTGTGAGTCCCAAAAATCAGAAGCGAGAGCGATTGTTTTTACAACAACTTAAAAAAGGTGACAATTTAGCCTGGAAAACTTTCTACATCGCTCATCGAGACCAATACATTAAATGTGCATATTTTGCGCTCAAAGATGAAATCAAAAGCTACGAACTTGTTCAAGATTTTTTCGCGAACCTATTAAACAATAAAGGTTATAAGCTGCTCGACACCACCAGCTATGCCAGCTTCAAGGAAGATCTGCTGAACTTTTTTATGAATAATTGTACCACCAGCTCTACACTGCATATATTGGCGCATGCTCAAAAGAGCTTAAGTACTTGATAAATATCCAGCCTTTGTAGCAATACCCTCCCGCTTTCGAAATAGTTGCATTCCCTCCACCAATATGAGTAAGAACAGAAAGTCTCTACCAGCGAACTTAAACATCCAACCCTGTTAATGAAAATCAATCCTGGGCATTCAGGAGGTACTTATATTCAATATGCTTTAATATCAATCTTAGTTTTGCATCCAATACTTTCAATAAACCTTGATCAATTGCGGCTCTCGCCTCAAGTAATGATCTTATTGAAATCAGTCCTGCATCAAATTCTGCTGACTTAGATTGATAATAAATTACCGCGTTTTCATACCCCATACGTGCAAGCCTTAAACTTTGCTCCGTTTCATCAAGTTGCTTCTTCATGCGCATACTTTCCAATTGCAAAGCAGATTCTACTTCCAGTGTATTCAAAATGGCTGCTTCCATTTGATGTTGCAACGATTGTATTTGAGACTTGCGTTTTCCACCGTCAAAAACCGTCATTTGCAACGATACAATAGCTGAATAGCTTAAAAATGACTTCTGAGGAAAAATGCTACTCCCATTCCCATAATCCCCCATCCAAATAAATGGACCTCCGGATATTCCAATCTTTGGATACGCCGTCGCCTTAACCAATTCCATTTGATTCAATAATTGCTGACTTTTGTTTTCAGCCTGTCTAACGGACAAATTACATCCATCCTCAATACGTTCCAATGTGCCTGGCGAAACCAAAGAATCCAGTTCCTTCAATTTTACCATTCTTGAATCTAGTCCGATAATCTGGCAGATAATTTCCTTATGAATAGATATCTCATTTTGAACCCGCAACAGCGTGAACCGATTCTCTTCAATAGCGAACCTGGTAATCAGCGTATCCTCCTTCTTGCTAAATCCGGCCCCCACACGCATAGAAACTTCCGAATGAATCCTTTCAAGACCTGCTTGACCCGCATCGAACACCTTTTTCTCCAAAAGGAACTTTTGGTACTTCCAATAATTGATTTCAGTCGCCAATAACACCCGATCCCGCTGGCTTAACGCAGCTAATTTCGCCGCTTCTTCTTCCAACTCCGCCGATTCCACCAGCCGCTTCAATGTACCACCAGCATATATCGATTGTCCAATATTCAAAACTGCCACACCGCCATACGGTGCTACGATATTTTGGATTGGGGCGCCAAACGAAAAACCATATGCATTAGCTGATACTTGTGGCAATCGATCTCCCTTTTGCCATTCTACTTTCTCATTAGCACTATAAAGCTCTGAAAAAGAACGCTTAATTTGCTTATTATTAAGGACGGCCAACTCCTTACATCTCAAAAGATCTACCTCTTGGGCAAATGTCGAAGGCAGATTAACAATAAGCAACGCGATTATTCCCGCCAAAACAGCCAACCTGGACCCAGGTCGTTTACGCCCACCTTTTCCCCAAAAAGCAAGCATAACTGGCATGATTATCAATGTAATTAAAACTGAATACAGTAGCCCAAATGCGACTACGGTTGCCAGCGGCCCCCACATTGGAGATCCACCTCCAATCATTGTGATTAAACCCAACGCGGTTACTATAGAAGTATGCAAAACAGGACGCATTCTCAACCGGGCGGTCTCCTTCGCTGCCCGCTCAATTGGATAACCATTCTCCCTTATCAACAAGTCCATAAACTCTAGCTTGGTTACGCCATTACCCATAACCGTAGCAACCAAAGCAAGTAAACCTACAATTGCAGTAAATCCCAATGGATATCCTGTGATCAATAATCCGATGGCAACACCCGGCAAGCTCAATACAAACGTTAATACAATGACACTAGCCCGTAAGAAGGATCTATACAAAAACAGAATTAGAAAAAAAGTACCTGCAATTGTGGAAAGTATAGCTTTTATCAAACCTGGAGCATTCTCTTTTATCGTTTCAATCTCACCACCATATGAATACACGTAATTTTTTGGAAAACGAATGGTCCCTATCCCTTTATCAATTTGTTTATAAATATCCATCGCCGGCACACCCATTTGAGCCTCTGCAAGTACAGTTATCACCCGTTTACCGTTCTTATGTGATATGCTACCAGTATGGTTCGTCAAAGCTATATCCACGCTTTGTTCAAGCGGAATCAGGGCTCC
>CALGRQ010000299.1 GCA_937880795.1 uncultured Dyadobacter sp.
TAAGTTCCACCGGCATCAGCACTTCGTCTTGCCGACCGATCAACATTTGATCCCGAAGCAGACCGACTATTATTTACAAAGCCAGAGTTGTATCTGTCGCTACTTCTTGAACTAGCACCACGAGGGCCGTAAGTTCTGCTGACACCATTTCTGTCATTCATGTTGTTCACCACAATAACCGGACGGTTGTAAGCCCAAGGGTTATAGCCGTAACCATAACCTCCAAAGCCTCCGTAGAAACTATCGTACATACCATAACCCATTCCGTACATGCTGGAATAAGGACTATACCCCCATCCACCATAGCCGAATGGATCGTATCCAAATGGACTATATCCGAACGGACTATAACCCATCATTCGATTATATCCAAAAGGAGAATAGCCATAGCCCATCATTGAGCCCATGCCAAATCCAAGGTAAGGACTCATACGGAACATGCTTCCCATACCAAAACCGATGTTCATACTAAATCCACTTCCTGGCCAATAAGAACCCAATCCGTTAAAGGGGTAATTATTGCGAGAAGCTTGATTGTATCCATCGACAAATCCGGCGTTATACCCTACCTCATTACCCGAGAGTGCCCGAGGGACACCGCGCGACGACAAGTACGAGTCGTCATAGTAATCGCTTGTACCCTCCTGAGGGTCGGTTTGCGTACTTCTATAATAATCTGGGTTATCTGAGCGCGCAATATCCTCATCTATATTTCTGTCTCTTGATACAATTCCACTATTGGAGCCTGAACCATACAAATCGTCGTAGCCACCTCCCGACTTCGATACGTATTGATTAGAGGTACATCCCCACACTCCCAGAAGAACCAACAAAGACAAATATTTTGCTTTATTCATCATATTCATGGCCGAAAAAGGGTTAAATTATTTTTGATTATAATTTTCAAATAAACTTTATTTCTCACAATGCACTAACAACTATACGGTTACATTAATTCCAAAGTTAACATAAAAAACTATCTTTGCAAGGTAAAGAACAGAAGAGAAGTATATTGTTATACTCCATTACATTTTCAAAATAATACAACGAATGAGTAAAGCCCTGCCAACCCGAAGTGAAAACTACTCCGAATGGTATAATGAATTAGTTAAAAGAGCAGATCTAGCCGAAAATTCGGCTGTGAGAGGTTGCATGGTGATCAAACCCTACGGTTATTCCATTTGGGAGAAAATGCAACGCGCTCTGGATGACATGTTTAAAGAAACCGGTCATCAAAATGCCTATTTCCCGTTATTCATCCCCAAATCTTATTTGAGTAAGGAGGCATCCCATGTGGAAGGCTTTGCGAAAGAGTGTGCTGTTGTTACTCATTACAGGTTAAAAAATGACCCCAATGGAAAAGGTGTCGTTGTAGATCCTGAGGCAAAACTGGAAGAGGAGCTGATTGTGCGTCCAACTTCCGAAACAGTGATTTGGAGCACCTATAAAAACTGGATTCAATCATATAGGGATCTTCCGCTTTTGATTAACCAATGGGCCAATGTGGTTCGTTGGGAAATGAGAACCCGATTGTTTTTAAGAACAGCGGAGTTTTTATGGCAAGAAGGGCACACGGCTCACTCCACCGCTGCTGAGGCAATTGCGGAAACCAAACAAATGTTGGAGGTATATGCCACCTTCGCAGAAGAATGGATGGCTCTTCCCGTAGTGAAGGGTGTTAAAACGGCCAATGAGCGTTTTGCAGGTGCCGAAGATACCTATTGTATTGAAGCGCTTATGCAGGATGGAAAAGCGCTCCAAGCGGGAACTTCCCATTTCCTGGGACAAAACTTCGCCACCGCTTTCGATGTTAAATTTCAGGATAAAGAAGGAAAGTTGGAGTACGTTTGGGGAACTTCATGGGGTGTAAGTACGCGCCTGATGGGTGCTCTTATTATGGCTCACTCAGATGACAGCGGACTTGTACTTCCTCCAAAACTAGCCCCAATTCAAGTGGTTATTGTTCCTATTTATAAAAACGAGGAACAACTTGCTGCTATTACGGAAAAGGTTGATGAGATCATAAAACAACTTAAAAAGTTGGGTATAAGCGTTAAGTATGACAATAACGATGCGTTTAAGCCTGGCTATAAATTTGCGGAATACGAATTAAAAGGGGTCCCTGTGCGCTTAGCTATGGGTGCACGCGACCTTGAAAATGGTACTGTGGAAGTAGCTCGCCGAGATACTAAAACCAAGGAAACTGTTCCTTTGGAAGGTATTGCTGGCTTTATCAGCGAGTTACTCGACAATATTCAGGAATCTATTTACAACAAAGCCCTGGCTTTCCGTGAAGAAAATACAACCACGGTAAATACATTTGAAGAGTTTAACCAGGTTTTGGACAACAAAGGTGGATTTATTTTGGCCCATTGGGATGGCACTTCCGAAACAGAAGAAAAAATAAAAGAAGAAACCAAAGCAACCATTCGCTGTGTACCGTTGAACGCAACTGAAGAAAGCGGTGTTTGCATTTACTCTGGCAAACCGTCAACCAAAAGAGTGGTTTTTGCAAGAGCTTATTAATTTAACCCAACCCGATTTATCTTATATATCGGACCATTTTTAACCATCAAGAATTAACAAAAATGAAGCAGGCACAAGCAGGAGATAATGTACAGGTTCATTACAAAGGAACGCTCCCAGACGGACAACTTTTTGATTCCTCGGAAGGTCGCGAGCCATTGGCATTTCAATTGGGAAGTGGACAGGTAATCAAAGGATTTGATGACGGGGTATCTGGCATGACGGTAGGCGAAAAGAAAACGATCAACATTCCTAATGCAGAGGCTTATGGACCTGTAAATGAAGATATGATCGTAAATTTCGATCGTGCACAAATACCTGCTGAGATCCCTTTGGAAGTAGGTAGTACACTAAACATGCACCAAGATGGTGGCCAGGTTATTCCTGTTGTTATTCGTGAAGTAACTGAACAACACGTTGTATTGGATGCAAACCACCCATTAGCTGGTCAGGATCTAATTTTTGAACTAGAACTTGTTGGTATCAACTAAGTATTGGTTTGATTTTAAAAGAGGGTCTTTTAGTTTATAACTTCAAGACCCTCTTTCCTATTCCGCCCATTTCAGACTAAAACTCTCCGGCTTTTTCTTATTTACTTTCAATAGTATTTGCTTTGCTGCTAAATCGTTTAACATACGCTCCGCACGCTTCTCCGAAGTATTTATGATTCTTGAAAAAGCTCTTGCTGTTACCGTATCAGTGGATTTTAAATAGCTAATCAACGACTTCACATGGCGATTCGATAATAATTTCTCGGTATCAGCATCCCCTTCCCCCTGTATCAACAACTTAGGTATAGGCACGCTTTTGTCCTTCACTCGTATGTATATAATTTTCTGACTTTTCTCATTAATGGCGTAATGGGGTTTATCAGCACTTTCCTCAATTGTAACTCGTAAAATTTTCCGTCCATCTAGCTTTTCGGTCGAAAAAGCAATATGCAAAGGAGTTTCTATCAAAGCACTCGCAGCACGTTCCAGTTTTTGAAGCTCATTCAATTCTGACGAAATCCCCAATATTGCACCGTCATTACCTATACCTATGAGCAAGGTTCCTCCCGACGTATTGGCGAAAGAGGATAAAGTCTTGGCTATCTTATACGGGCTATCGATTATCCTTTTGAACTCGATGGTAAGTCCTTCTCCCTGTTTAATGATTTCTATGGTGCTTTTTGGCTCCGGCATGAATATTTGTTTGGTATACGTTTTAAAGGTAAGGCGTTTCCAATAAAGCTAAACCATATTGCTTTAATGTTTTAACATGGCCCCAGCTGTGGAATCACATCAATGAATGCAATTACACTGAATTGCTTATATAAGTGTATATTTTTTACCGGGCAGTGATCTTACCATCCCCTGAAATTCAAGATTAAGCAGTAATGATGCCAGTTTATTGAGGTGCATCCCCGTTTGCCACGAAATCTCGTCAACATGCGAGGTACCCTTGTTCTTTAACAAAGACAACACCTCACCCTCATCAATGGTGAAACCGTCGAAAGAGCGCGTCTTAGGCTTCTCTGCAAACATTTCACTTTGTATTCCGTGCCTATCATCGAGGGACCAACCGGCTGCCCTCACCATATCTTCTACCGATGTGAAAATCGCTGCTTTATTATCCCGTATTAGTTCATTACAACCCTCTGATTGGAGGC
>CALGRQ010000300.1 GCA_937880795.1 uncultured Dyadobacter sp.
GCCAAGTGATGGTTTTGGGACCGGTTTGGTCCACAGAATGGGTGCCATCTTCGGACCAAACCGGTCCCATAACCATCACTTGGCGCTCTTTTTTATTCCAGACACTGTCTAATTTGGGGTAATCTTTCAGATAATCCGGCTTGTCGGTAATACCCGGTAACAATTTGGTATTCAACTTGCGGGTGGTATCTTTTTTAACATCGTAAACCCATAATTCGTGAGCAGTGGCAGGAGCACCTACCTTGGTTCTGGCCGGAATATCCTCGGTAAAGCCCGATTCGGTGACATAGTTGGGGACGATGGTTGATTTGGCAGATTTATCAGCAAGTGACAAACGGTATGTGACATAACGGCCATCGGGACTTAGGGTGATGCCATTGACACTTTTCTCTCCCGTATATATTTCCTTAGGATAACCGGGCTTCTCAAATTCAGCATTTTTTTTGCCCGCATCTTTTTTATCCTTTCGTTCTTTCAAAACCTGAAACATGGCCAACTGATCCGCTTTGAGAAACTTTTCTTCCTCACTCAATTTGGGGTCTGCCTTCTTGGAACCTGGTTTGAAGTCGGTATGCTGGGTAAGCAATCCATTGTCCAACCGAACACTGTATATATTATTGTTACGTTCAAATACAACGCTTTTTTCATCCGCACTAAACACTGGATTGCTTTCTCGCTCCACGGTTTGAGTCAGTTGTCGGGGCGTATTCGATGCAGATTCCGAAATAAACAAGTCTCCGTCTTTGGCATATACCAACTGTGATTTGGCTTTGTTATAAACCCCTCTTCCCGTAAATATTTTTTTTCGGTCGGAGGCGTTGGTTTTACTAATTTTCTTGTCCGAAAGATGATAGGTGTAAAGAGAGTCGGCTACATTTTTGTCGGGATTCCAGTCAAAATATATCGTTTGGGAGTTTTCGGCCCAGGTAATATTGGATGGTGAAGTGCCGATCCACATTTTGGGATCCCGCATAATTTTTTCAACACTGAGTTTGTTAAGTTTTTGTGCCTTTAAAAGCGTGGGTGACACAAGTCCCAGGAGTAAAATGGATTTTAGAATGTATTTCATGGATTTGAAAGATGGTTCTGTAATATGACCACTGTCTTTTGGTTTTAATGGATAAATGTACAGATTTCAATGCTATTTTTGTTTACCAAAACACTTTATCAGGCTTCTCGCTACATGAAAAAATATCTGCTTACCTCCTTGCTCTTCATCTCATTCGGACTGGCTCAGGCGCAGTCTTTACGGTTTAAATTTGCCGATAGTACATTTTTACCCCTGAAACCCGCAGGACAATTGCATGGCATCTCAGGTATTGAATACGAACCTCAAAAAAAGCAATGGCACTTAGCCAGTGATCGCGGTAATTACTTTGTATTCAACGGAATAGAAAATATCCGTGATTTTGAACAAAAGGAAAAGCAACTCATTGCAAAAGGCACTGCCAACTGGTTTGAGTCTGTCCGTTTTGATAAAAGTGGCCGCTTTATATATGCTGTGGAAAATGAGTATAAACCGAGTTTCGATAATCGGGACACGACAACCTATGTGGCCTATTACGACAGTTATCCTCCCAAAAGTGGGAGGCCAGCTTATATAGTGCCACCGGTTTGGCTTCCTGCCGATAATAAGGGGATAGAATCCTTGGCGGTAACAGATAGCGGTGCCGTATGGGTTGCGCCTGAGGCAGGTTGGTTTGGAGAGACGGAAGTAGGGCAGGATACCATTCATTTTCTCAGATTTAATAAAAATGTTATCGGCTATTTGCCTACTGAGCCGTTCAGTTATGTGATTGATCGGAAGGGTTGCCCATATAGCAAAACTGAAAAAAGAGGAGGGATTTCAGAGATATTGGCTGTCAATGAAACACAGCTGCTGGTGCTGGAAAGGTGTTTCGACAATGGACCCGGAGGTAGCGAATTGGTCAAGGCGAAGTTGTGGCAGGTTACCGTGGATGGAAAGCATTTAAAAAAGGATGAAAAACCTGCGTTTGATTTCAGTAAGGATTTGCCGTTTTTGCCTGATAACCTGGAAGGGATGTCGTGGTGGCCTACGGAAAGTGGCAAGCGCAAACTGATTTTGGTTACAGACGACAATCCTGGACTAAAAAATAAACAGCGTACGCAGCTGATTTTGCTGGAAAAAGAGTAGTAGGGCTTTGGTGTTGTGTTTTCGTGTGTAGGAGGAGTGATAGAGGTTACTGTAAATTACTGGCACAGGCGGTAAATGATATTTCGTACAGATTGAAAACACTCCGTACAACGGGGTTCAAAACAGGACTAGAATTATCCATAGCACAAGGAAATACACCCAGATTTTGTGATCATTTAACATTTATTTAATGTAGTTATATCAAATTGTACAATTTGATCAAACACAATCCTTGATATTTATGAATACATACTGCGAGTTGGACAACCCAATTAACGATGCTAATTTTTCAAAATTATCTTTATCATTTTCCCCGTGAAATGATACAAACCATTTCGCAGTCTCATTAGATTTATAAATAAATCTAAAATATTCACTATCAATGAGACTATAAGAATGTCCGAAAACATATATCGAGTTTACCACACACCTATTAAAAAAAGTGCAGTTTTCGAACAACATCTCGTCAACATTTTTATAAAGAGAAGTTTTAATTGTCTTTGATGCATCTTCTGCATCTGTCCAAATTGTTCTTAAACTATCACCATTTTCATCTATCTCAACAACGTTTTCTTGTTTTTCTCCATGACCAAATATTAAATCGCCATTATTTACAATTCCGTGAATGTGAAGAATGTTACTGGGATCAATATTATATAGGTCTTCCAATGTTCGAGTATAATTGAATGTTAAAAAAAGCTGATTGGCTGATAAGTCAAGCAGAGAACCTGTAAAGGAAATATCTACCTCACTAATCCAAGCTTCAAATTCATTCCTAAGTTCCGAAATAAAATATTTGCTATCTTCTTGCAATTCATCCAAAAGTCCGTACGAACTACTCCATGATAAATTATAGCTATCAGCATTAATATTATTACGATTATCATAGAACAAGTCGAAATCAAAATTGCCTAAATTTTCTTCAAAAGATTTCCATGTGTCATCATCTTCGATTTCAAAATATTCCATTAAGAACGACAATAATTCATCCTTTTTGTTGTCTTGTAAATACAGCTTGAAATGTTCGTATCTTGTACGAAACCCGTGATGCAAATCAAATCCATTTCCAATGATGTATAGTTTTTTCATATTTATTATTCATAATTACCACAGTAAAGATCAGCAGATTCTGTAAACAAAAGAATGATTATGCATGATAGATAAGAATTCCAGTTCTTCGTAGTTTCCTAAACTACGAAGAGAAATAAATCACCGTCTGTGGCAGTTTCTTGGGAAATGGACTCTTATTATTCCCCAGTTCGTTGTAGTTTCCTTTACTACTAAGAAAAATAAATTACCGTCTGTGACGGTCTTGTAAACGCTCCCTACCTACCCCAGTGGCGAGATATATGGCATTTCTCTGGCTTATACGTTTATATAATGTGCCAAAGATTTACCGTCACAGACGGTAACTGATCTTTCGTACGGAGTGTGAACACTCCGTACAACAGGGTATGTTCACCTCACACCATAGCAACCACACGTATATTTCCCAGGCAGAAAAGTCTCTCTTGCTTAAAATGTAGGCATCTTTTGGGTTATCTTGCTCTCAATTTGGTTGTAAACCTATACATTTTCTGAAAAGTGCTGGTCATGAGGGGTATAATCAGTATATAAAGTAATCACGGAAATGCGGTAGGCCTATAACGGAAATTTTAAATCAGGAAATTACATACATCGACATAAAAGTTTTTTTAATGCGTACACTTCATTGCCTTCACCTTTTGCCTCGAAGAAGGCGTTGAGGTCGAAGCTGTTGT
>CALGRQ010000301.1 GCA_937880795.1 uncultured Dyadobacter sp.
ATAACAGGCAAGATCGCATCGTTAATTTCACGATGGATCAGGGCTTGATTACGAAGGATATACTAACGGCAATGAAAATCGGTGTTGGGTATATTAAAGATGCTGTTGCACCGGTAGATACCCTACGGCTATTACCGCCGGAATATTACACCATTTCGGATCCATCGAAAATGGTCATCAAAGCGGGTGATCATATGGGGTCTGTGGTTATTAAAGCGGATTCGGCTCGGTTTTTAAATGATGCCAAAACCATTAATCCTACCTATGCCATTCCATTTAATATCATCACCGCCGATGTTGATTCCATTCACCGGGCTAAGCGGTATGCCGTCGTAGCGCTTAAATATGAGAACATGCTATTTGGTAATTATTGGCATGGCGGGGTTACAACCATTAAGGATGCAGAGGGTAATACAGTAAAAACGGTGAAATATTTCACAACCATTCCGTCGCCCGAGATTAAGATTATGAACCTGAAAACCATAGCTCCTAATGCTTTGGTCACGAACAAAATTGGTGAACAAACGGGTGCTATGAAGTTAACCCTGGATGGTAACAAAATTTTGGTTAGTCAGGCTCCTGGCTCTACAGTGGAGGTGATGCCGGATGGTGAGAGTGTTTTCAACCGATCAAAACTCTTGCAGGATCGTCGGATTATTCTCAGGTATAAGTATGCCAACGAAGACGGTACCACCTCTTTCGCCCAGGACACTCTTACGTTTCGCAATCGTATTCGGGATGGTGTAAATGAGTGGCAGGACGAAAATCCAGATAATTATAAGTGATATTAAAGTCGTATGATAAAAGCTCCGAAAAGCCCAATAAATAGGTTTTCGGAGCTTTTTATTTACTTGAATATGTACGTATAGTATCGAACGATTTCAGTTAAATAGGTCATATATGGTTAATTTATGGGTCGGAACTTCTTTATGTTGTAATATCTATTCCGAAGTATTTCTAAACTCGCTTTCTAACTTATGAAAAAAATCTTCATTTTAATTTTGCTGGCGTGGTCATCCTTGGGTTGGGCGCAAAAGCCGGAGACTCTGAGCCGGGTACAAACGGCGATGCAGTCTTTAAAAGCAGATCACCCCCGACTGCTGTTGTTAAAGGGGGAGGAGTCGTTAATCAAAAAACAGATCAGTAATCACCCAGAGTGGGATAATATCCACCAGGCTATAATTAAGGAATGTGATAAAATTTTAGCAGCAGCGCCGTTGGAGCGCATTAAAACGGGGAAACGGTTGCTGAGCGTATCGCGAGAATGTTTACGACGCATTTTTCAACTGGGGTATGCTTACCGTTTGACAGGTGACGAAAAATATATGAAACGGGCCGAAAAGGAGCTTTTGGCTGTATGCGCTTTTTCGGACTGGAACCCGTCACATTTTCTGGATGTAGGCGAAATGAC
The DNA here is from genome assembly GCA_937880795.1 of uncultured Dyadobacter sp. GTDB lineage: Bacteria > Bacteroidota > Bacteroidia > Cytophagales > Spirosomataceae > Dyadobacter. The sequence goes on from CALGRQ010000301.1 coordinate 1,412, forward strand.
CATGGCTGTAGCCATTGGATACGACTGGCTGCATGATGTATTGCCGGAATCGTCCAAAGCAACCATCAGAGAGGCTATTGTTAAATTAGGTATTGAGCCATCTTATAATCCCAAGTTTGGCGGTTTTGTGAAGTCAGATAACAATTGGAACCAGGTTTGCAACGCCGGGATGATTTTTGGTGTGCTGGCCATTGCAGAACACGAAAAGGAGTTAACCGCAAGAGTAATTGGTCGTGCCATTGAATCGCTACCCATTGCGGTGGTGCCCTCCTATAAGCCGGATGGTGCATATCCCGAAGGTTTTGGCTATTGGGATTACGGTACAACGTTCAACGTTTTATTATTAAGTGCCGTAGAAAAAGCACTTGGAACCGATTTTGGCTTATCGGAATCACCAGGTTTTCTTAAAACTGCCGGGTTTTACCAGCATTTGGTGGGCCCCATCGGCATGGCGCATAACTGGGGCGATAGTGGCTTGAAAGAAGGATTAAGTCCTGCTATGTTTTGGTTTGCGGATCGCATCAAGCAACCTTCACTCTTATTGAATCAAAAGAAACTGATGGCAGATAAATCGGCACGATATGTAAATAATCGGGTGTTGCCAGCCGTATTGATATGGGGTATGAATACGGAGTTTGATCAGATCAAGGCTCCTGAAAAGAAAGTTTGGGTAGGGCAGGGCCCCTCACCGGTGGGTATGATGCGCACATCATGGACGGATCCAAATGCTATATATGTTGGTGTTAAAGCGGGATCGCCGTATGTAAATCATGCACATATGGATGTAGGTTCTTTTGTGCTGGATGCGCAGGGTGAGCGCTGGGCATCGGATTTTGGTATGCAGGATTACAATTCATTGGAGACCAAAGGGGTAGATCTTTGGAATCGCAAGCAGGAGTCCCAACGTTGGCAGGTGTTTAGATATAACAATTTGGCACATAGCACGCTTACTTTTGATGGACTGTTGCAAAATGTAAAGGGCTATGCCAAGATCGATTCCTGGTCGGAGGATCCTAATAATCCCGTGATCATTACCGACATATCGGAGGTATATAGCGGCCAGGTTGCGTCTGCCAAGCGTGGGTTTTCCATCGTAAATGGAAAATATACTGTGGTGAGAGACGAGGTGAAGACGTTGGATAAACCTACCAAGATGCGCTGGAACCTGCTTACACCGGCAACAGTGAAAATCATTGACGGCAAGCGAGTAGAGCTTTCTCAAAATGGGAAGAAAATGTTGCTGATTTTTGATACCAAGTCGAAAATTGAAATTAAAACCTGGGAGACAAAGCCTACGCATGATTATGATGCGGCCAACCCGGGAACCGCTTTTGTCGGTTTTGAGGCCGAGTTGCCGGCAAACACTTCCGCCCACTTTAACGTCTTTTTTACACCGGTAGATAAGGTGAGTAAAGTGTCAGAACTTTCGAAGTGGAAAGTGCAATAATGACCTTTATAAAATTGAAAAAAATCGGGTGGTGCAGATGGAACGCTGTGCTACCCGATTTGTATAAAATCCTTTAAGCAATTACTAATGATCAAAACCCTTACTTCGTACTTAGTTTTTAGTTTGTTTCTATTGATTCGTGGGAACGCAATGGCCAGTTCTCCCGAGAGCGTGTTGGATATATCGGGTTTGCGCCAACCGGGTGGCATGCATCCACGGGTACAAATTGATTATGTTAAAAAGCAGATTAAAGCCAAGAAACAACCCTTTCTGGATGGCTATCATCAGTTGTTAAAATATGCCGCAACGGCTCAAATGCATGAAACCCATGCACTCATCGACTTTTCGGTTCCGGGTTACTATGTCGATTCGGCCAATCATCGTAAAAACTCAAAATCGTTACAATCAGACTCCTTTGACGCCTACGCATGTGCGCTGGCCTACCAGTTGAGCGGAGAAGCTAAATATGCCCAGGAGGCAATTCGTTTTTTAAATGATTGGGCGGCAAAAAATACGCAGTATTCGGATGCGGATGGTTCGTTGGTGATGTCCTATTCGGGAACAGGACTGGTAATGGCTGCGGAATTACTATCTGATTATAAAGGTTGGAAACAGGAAGACAGACAAGAATTTTTTATATGGGTTGGCAATGTATATAGAAAAGCATGCAACCAGATCCGTAACAGAAAAAACAATTGGGGAGACTGGGGTCGGTTTGGTTCTATGTTGTCGGCCCAGCTGTTGGCAGATCAGTCTGAAATGGCAGAAAACATTCGTTTAATCAAGAGCGACCTATTTTCTAAAATTGCACAGGATGGTCATATGCCACATGAAACGGCTCGTGGAGCCAATGGTATTTGGTATACCTATTTTTCTTTGGCACCTATAACTGCATCTATGTGGGTAGGTTATCAAGCCACAGGGGAGAATCTTTTTGCCTATTCTCAAAATAACGTTTCTGTAAAATCGGCAATGGATTACCTTTACCAATATAATCTAAAACCGGAGGAATGGACTTGGTTTAAAAATCCAAGACCGGGTTCTCCGGGTACGTGGCCGGGAAATTTGTTGGAAGCAATGTCGGGAGTTTATCAAGATGCTCAGTATGCGGCATATGCCAAACAGGCACAACCCATTTGTTACGATTTCCATCACTTTGCCTGGACTTTTCCTTCGCTTATGAAGGTGCAGTTGACACCATTTAAGTAATATTCATCCAATCACAGACTTGTAATGAGGTATTTTCTTTGGCTTTTCTTGTTTTGCAGTGTACAGCTTTCGGGACAAACGCTTCGTAAACCGGGAGATAACCATTCTATACCTGTCGTAATGGGAACAGGTTTGCCTGATCCACATCTGGACACGATTCGTGCACGGATTATCGCCGATTTGCTTTCACCGGTTGTCGTGCAAGAGGAAGTATTGCGCATCATGCAAAGTCAGAAACCTGATGGCACCTGGTCTGGCATTGATTATAAGGATGTGTCCAGAACTGGATTTCAGCACAGCCAACATCTACAAAATATGATTGTTCTGGCTCGCGCCTATAAAAAGAACGCATCACCTTTATATAGAGACCCGGCTGTTAAAAATGCGGTTTCCCGGGCATTGGATTACTGGCAGGCGAATGATTTTATATGTGAGAATTGGTGGTGGAATGAGATGGGAACGCCGCATCAAATGATCAATCTATTATTATTGCTGGATACGGATCTAACAGAAAAACAACGTACGGAGGGAATTCGGATTGCAGGACGGGCGAATCTAGAAGCGTCGGGTGCACGTCCTGGCGGTGACCTAATCCAAATCGCCGGCATGTTGGGAAAACAGGCTTTGTTTCAACGTAATTCAGAGGTGTTGGCAAAGGTGATTCAAATATTGGCATCCGAAATGAAGGTGTCGGGTGGGCGCGGCTTAAAACCAGATTTGAGTTTTCATCACCGAACCGATAATGTAATTTCTACCAACACCTACGGAACTGGTTTTGCTGCTACATTTGCCTATTGGGCTGCAAAAATTGGCGGAACGGCCTATTCATTGCCTGAGCCTGCTACGCAATTGTTGGTGGATTATTTCCTGGATGGAATTTCACAGTCATTAGTCTATGGCAAGTTTCCTGATCCTGGGGCTAGTAATCGAGAAATTACGCGCAAGGGTGCGTTGGGCCCCGTAGGGGCAAGCATTGCAGAAAATCTATTGGCTGCAACCAACTACCGTAAGGCGGAGCTTACGAATCTGAGGGATATACAGAAAGGCATGGTGCCACCCAACAGAACGAAGGACTTTTATTTCTGGCATTCACATTACTATACGCATCAACGCCCCGACTATCACACGTCTGTGCGTATGCATAGTAACCGAGCCAGTAATATGGAACAACCCCATAATGAGGAAGGATTGCAAAATCACCACTATGGTGATGGTAGCCATTTTATTTCCAGAAAAGGAGATGAGTACAATCACATATTTCCGGTATGGAACTGGCAAAAAATACCAGGTACAACGGTGGTGCAGAAACCGTCCATGCCACATTGGAAAGATCTGGCACGCCAGGGACGAAACGATTTTACAGGGGGTGTTACGGATAAGCGGTATGGAGCGGCTGCTTTTGATTTCGAGAGTGTTCATGACCCTCTCGCCGCAAAAAAAGCATGGTTCTTTTTTGATAAGGAGTTTGTTTGTTTAGGAGCCGGTATAACCTCAACCAGTGACTATGAGGTCTCTACAACGCTGAATCAATGTGTTCTGAATGGAGATGTGACAATAAGTCGTACAGGTGTAACAGAAAAGTTGGCAAGTAACAACCATCAGAAGCCGGATCAGGTGCAATGGGTATTGCATGATAGTATAGGCTATATTTTCCCAGAAGCGACAACATTGCACCTGAGTAATGAGAAAAAGGTTGGTTCCTGGCGATCCATCACGCATCAGTCCTGGGCTACCAGCGATACAGTCTCAAAGGATGTATTTACGCTCTGGCTGGATCATGGTATAAAACCCAAGGATAAGACGTATCAGTATATGGTGGTGCCTGGTTTGACGGAGGCAGGCGCCGAACAGTATTATTCCCACAATCCAATTACCATACTGTCCAACACCCCAGAAAAGCAGGCGGTGGAGCATAAAACGCTCGGAGTAACCCAATTGGTGTTTTATAAAGCCGGAAGCATTCAATGGGGTGGACTGACTCTTTCGGTGGACCAGCCTTGTATGGTAATGGTAAATATGACAGGAGGCACGATTAAAAAACTAACGGTTTCCGATCCTACGGGCAGGCTAAAAAAGCTTAAACTGGAAGTGAATCGTACTTTGATTGGCACTAGCGGTCAGTGGTTGACCAGTTGGGATGAGGGAAGAAAAACAAGTACAATCACCTTCACGCTTCCACAAGAAGGTATGGCGGGGCAGAGTGTTCTTGCCTCGTTTGGGAATTAGTACTTGTTGTATAGCAGTTGTTTAAGGGATGTATTGGGCTGGAGTGTATTATTGACGTATGATAAATCGTTGAAACACTAGCTGAACTATTTTTCTATTGAATGCAGAAATTATATTTTTGCGGAATAGTGCAGGCAGGTGCAGGATTTTGAAACTGATTTGGTTTTAATTTGAAGACAAAAGACGAAATACTCCGAGAGAAAATTCTAAGTGGAGCAGACAAGCTTTTTCAGAAGTATGGTCTGGTGAAAACTACCATGGAGGATATTGCACGTGAAGCAGGTAAGGGAAAAAGTACCCTATACTATTACTTCAAAAGCAAGGAGGAGATTTTTGATGCGCTTATCCAAAAGGAAAATGCCAAGTTCTTTCACACGCTTCAGGAAGAAGTTTCAAAGGTTCCCACTGCGGTTGAGAAGTTAAAAGTGTTTGTGAATACACGATTGCTTCGGCTGAAAGAACTTACCAATCTATACAATATCATGGTATCGGAGGTTAGGGAATTGCTGAGTAGTCAACCCGGCAACTTGTCAACACCGTATCGTAAGCAATTCAATCAGAAAGAGGCGAATATATTGAAGAGCATTTTCCAGTATGGTATTGTCACCGGAGAATTTCGCGTGTTTTCTGAAAGTGATCTGGATATGATGTGCTTCGTTTTCATGAGTGCACAGAATGGACTTGAGCTTGACCTGATCGTATACGATAAGCTGGACGACATGCTGGTACGCATCAACATCTTTCATGAACTCATGATTGATGGAATTTTAAAATAGAAGTTTCTCGGCTGCGTTTAACCATCAAGGGTAACTATACCCAACAATGATCGGGTGCGGCCTATTAAAATATTTTTAGTATTTAGTTTAGAATAAAGTTTTATCAAATTAGTTATCAGTAAGCGGAGCTATTTCTATAAATATGGGTTCGCAAGCTATATTTTGATAAGATGAATTTGTGATAATGCGCATTTATTCAACGTTTCGTTTCGGGATTTTAAAAAAATCTATCATTGTTGCGGCCTTCGTAATGGGTGGGGGTATAGTACAGGTAATGGGGCAAACAGCCCGCGACTTTAACAAGCTTATCGACTTTTCGAATTCGCTGCATGCCAACCGCCTGAAAGTATCTAAAGATACCAGTTGGCATAAAATTGTGGTAGGAGCAAATTTCAATCAGGGTTCTTTTAGTGGAAACTGGTCGGGTGGTGGAGTAACCTCTGCCGGTATTGGCGCCTACTTCAATGCTTTGTTTGAAAATAAGGTGGGCAAAAATGCCTGGCGAACGGACTTGCAAACCCAGTTTGGTTTTCTAAAAAACAGTGGGCAGCAAAATCGCAAAAACCAGGACCGAATTTTCTTCGATACCAAATATTCACGTGAATTGAGCCCCAAATGGACTCTTTTTGCCAACGTCAATTTCCAGTCCCAGTTTTCCGCAGGCTTTAATTATGACCTGATCGTTGACTCGGTGAAAGTAAAAAAACAGGTTTCTGGATTTTTGTCTCCGGCTTATTTTACCCAATCCATCGGTTTTGAATACAAGCCAGATCCGTATTTCTTTCTCAATTTTGCCCCAGGAGCTTTTCGCCAGACCATTGTGTGGGATAAAGACCTATATCCTTACACGCCCGATCAAAAAAACTATGGCGTTCCGCTCAACCGACGTATCAGATACGAACTGGCTGTGATGCAAATCGTTGCGAATTATAACCGTGATATTACGAAGCAGATCAATCTACGGTGTCGCTATCAGTTGTATTCGAGTATTCTGGATCCGTTGAATATGGATAGCAGGTTGGACGCATCTCTAACGGCTAAGGTTAACAAATTTATTAGTGCCAATTTAAGCGCAATTGTGGCTTACGACGAGGACCAAAGTAAACGTGTTCAATTTGCCCAAGGCCTTAATGTAGGATTCATATATATCTTTTGATCATAAGTAACTATTAGTAAATACTGCCTTATTGTAGTTTAAAGCAAGTATTTACTAATTTTTATAAGAACAAAAGATCTAGCTATGAAAGTGAAAGTAAACCCGAGGACAGT
>CALGRQ010000302.1 GCA_937880795.1 uncultured Dyadobacter sp.
TTAGCTATACTTCGATACAGCTGTTCCAACCTGACTCGACGCTGAGACTGATGCTCTCCACGTATATCGTGCCCAAACGTTTCCAATAAATCGTATGCTAAAAAGGCAACAGGGGCTTCATCCAGAACCTTCTTAGACAGATTTTTTCTACCAATTCTCGTTTGCAGAATATTAAAGGCCATTGGTTTTCCATCGGCGTAACTTACAATTTCTCCATCTAAAACAGTGCCCTCTGGAAGTATAGAACTCAAAAAGTGCAATTCAGGAAATTTGTCGGTCGATAATTCCTCACCCCTCGTCCATATAAACAGTTCTTTGTTTCTATATATGATCTGCGCACGTATGCCATCCCACTTCCATTCCGTAAACCACTCCTCCGGATTACCCAATTGCGCGACATCTGTATCAATGGGATACGCTAAAAAGAACGGGTAGGGTCTGGAGGCATCGTCATTTTCACCTTCATCCAGAATTAATTTCTCAAAAGTAACTTTTCCGGGATCCCATTTACCCATGATGCGGTGGGCGATTACATTAGAATCCGTGGCAGTAGCCTCTGATAGCGCCCGTACAACCAGTGTTTGAGAAACCCCAATGCGAAAGCGTCCCATCAAAAGTTTGTTAAAAACGAAGGTTTCATGCTGGGACAATTCCGACCATGCCTGTAAAATATGTGCCCGTTTCTCATCGTCGCTCATCAATGGTAACTGAGCCAGATAGGCAAACCATTCCGTTAAAGACCGATCCGAACCTTTACTTGCATTTCGGGGAAGAATCAGAGAAATGGCTTCACCCAGATCGCCCACACTATGGTAACTTTCCTGAAACAGCCACATGGGAATTTTCGCTTCTGCGGCTGCCCATTCTTTCACCATGGTTCGATTGACTTTAAAAGAGGGTCTGCGACCAGTAAACAGGGTCAATGCCCACATTTTATCTTCATCCGAAGCCGTTAGAAAATAGTTCTTCATCAACTCCACCTTTGCATTGGTTTTGTTGGTGCGGTCCAGATTCATGAAAAGTGTAGCAAATTGTTTCATATTCCTAGCGTTGAGCTTGGCTTTTAGCTTCGTTTGAGTTTCATTAAGGAGTCACACCAACTTTGGAGTTAATAACCTTTAACCCACTTCTCCATCATCCCTTCCTCAATTGCCCTTTTCTTCATCCTCCTTCTCTCCTTCCTCCTCGCCTCCATACATCGTGGTCACCTCGCCTGCCTCAATGCCATTTTCATTTAACCATCGCGAAAAAATGCTGGTATAGCCGTGCGTTACATATACCTTTTCGGCACCCGTTTCAATCACTGCGGTATTGAGATCCGGCCAGTCTACATGATCGCTCAATATAAATCCCTGATCCACGGCCCTTCGGTTTTTAGCCCCCCGCAGCGCCATCCAACCCGAACAATACCCTACCGCATATGGATTGAATTTTCTGATCCATGGACTGCTGTCTACCGAAGGTGGTGCTAAAACCAGTGCTCCGTCCAGCAGTTTTCTATCCGTATCCTTGGTAACCAAAGTTAGTTCCGGCAAGTTGTATCCTGCTCCCCGAAGCGCTTCATTCAGTATATAAATGGCTCCATGCGCATATACAGGTTCATCGGGCCATTCAATGCCTTTCATAATTCGCTGCATTTTACCCAGGGAGTAACCCATTAAAATACTCGTCTTACCATTTTGCTTATTTTGAGTATACCATTGATCAATTTCTGAAAAGATCTCCTGTTGTGGCTGCCATTTATAGATCGGCAGACCAAACGTTGACTCCGTGATAAACACATTGCATTTTACTGGTTCAAAGGGTGCCGCAAAACCATCATCTTCCAGTTTATAATCACCACTAGCTACCCACACTTCACCCATATATTCCACCCGAATTTGAGCCGAACCAATGATGTGCCCAGCCGGATACAGAGAGAACGTTACTCCGTTGATGACAAATTTATCTCCATACTCAACAGTTTGGAGGGCTATATCCTGACCTAACCTCAATCGTAAAACGGCTTCGCTGTCCTTATGCGACAAATAGTGTTTGCTTCCCCAACGGGCATGATCGCTGTGTGCATGGGTAATAATCGCCCGGTCCACAGGTATCCATGGATCGATATGCACATCGGCCCGGGCACAGTAGATACTTTTTCCCGTAAACTGTAAAAGCGGTTGTTTCGACATAAATATTTACGAAGTAAAAAGTATGCCATTGCATAAAATAGAAGAACGTGCTTGCAACCCATTTTAAATTCCTTATCCATGAAGTCAACCCGCTCGTTTCTTAGTACTTTTGCTGCCAAGGTTATCAATCCATAATTCATGGCTTGTTTGAAAAGGGAATCCGGTGTAAATCCGGAACAGTCTCCGCTGCTGTAAGTTCATTTATACGTTTTTGGCAACTCGTCACTGGAATATTATTCCGGGAAGACGTCAAAAATTGAACGAGTCAGAAGACCTGCCTTGTATTCCATCACTAACAACCTTCGGAAGAAAGGTTTAACAGAAATTTATGATTCTCAAAACTTTACGCTTTTCCTATAAAGCAGCCATCCTTCTGGCCTTGTTAACTACCATTTTCGGATGTGGCCAGGCAGACAAAAAAAGTACTTCCACCGCTTCCGAAATTACGGATAAGAAGTACTTTCAGACTAAAACCGAGGTAAAGCATGCACAAGGTTTCACGATTGAATACTTTGACAACTACAAGATTGTTAAAATAATTAGTCCGTTTGAAAAATCCGCAGACACCACAACCTATTATCTGGTCCAGCGCGGTACGCCACGCCCTACTGAGGCAAATCAGGGTATTGTTGTAGAAATTCCTGTCAGGAGTTTAGCACTTACCTCCTCGATGCACATAGGTTTGCTTTCTTACCTTAACGCCGAAAGTGTACTAACCGGATTAAGTAGCCTTCAATATGTATATGCTCCAAAGGTTATAGCTTTGATTGACTCCGGCAAGGTGACCGAAATTGGCAAGGACCAAACAATTAACCAGGAAAAGTTGGTCAGTATACATCCCGACTTGTTGATGACAACAGGTAGTCCCTCCTCTAAAAAGGAGCATTACCAATTATTATCGGATGCCGATATACCCGTCATTAGCAATGCCGAGTGGGTTGAAAACACCCCTCTTGGTCGTGCCGAATGGGTAAAATTGATGGCTGCATTGTTAAATGAGGAAGCGCTTGTTAATGAAAAGTTTGCAAAAACGGAGTCCGAATATGAGCGACTAACTACCTTAGCCAAATCTGTCAAGAACAAACCGTTGATACTAACCGGGCAAAACATGAAAGACGTTTGGTATGTACCCAATGGAAATAGCTATATGGCCCAGTTCTTGAAGAATGCTGGCGGTAATTTTCCCTGGAAAGCCAATAGCACGCCGGGTAGTCTTCCTCTTAGTTTTGAATCGGTATACCCGATTGCCCTTAAGGCCGATTATTGGATGAACGTGGGCTACGATCCCAACGATACCCGAAGTAGTATATTGAGCCAGGATAAAAGATATAGCGACTTTAAGGCTTATAAAACCGGTAAGATGTTTAACTACTGCAACCGCACGAACAGTCGCGGATCCAACGATTATTTTGAAACGGGAAATGTTGAACCTGAGGTGATTTTAGCGGACCTGATCAGTATATTTCACCCTGAACTTCTTCCGAACCATACCCGGGTTTATTACAAACAATTGAAATAAGATGGCAACGACGGTTTCACATAAAACCATTTTGTGGGGACTTGTAGTCGTCGCGCTTTTCTTGTTTGTGATGGATATCATGCTCGGTTCAGTCTCCATTCCCTTTGACCAGGTTCTAAGAATACTGATCGGCCAGGACACGGATAATCAGGCTTGGCTATTTATTATCGAAAAAATACGTCTCCCCAAGGCCTTAACCGCTATACTCGTTGGTTGTGGCTTGTCCGTGAGCGGGCTCCAAATGCAAACGCTTTTTAGAAACCCATTGGCAGGTCCGTCAGAACTGGGTATTACAGCGGGGGCAGGACTAGGCGTTGCGGCGGTAATGCTGGGAGGCGGCGGCAGTGCTAGCATGTATGCGATACGGCAACTCGGCGTTTCGGGGAGCTGGCTTATCGTACTGATGGCATCGTTGGGTTCCGCTTTAATTCTTATAATAATCCTGACAATAGCCGGGCGGCTTCGAGATAATGTGATCCTGCTCATAGTAGGCGTTATGATCGGAACCGTCACCCTTTCCCTGATCAGCATCTGGCAATATTTTAGTCAACCCGAACAATTACAGGAGTATATCATGTGGACGTTCGGTTCGCTTGGCGGCGTTACGCAAAGTCATTTATATGTACTAGGCGCTGTGGTTGCGTTTGGGCTCACACTCGCTTTTATCTCTTCGAAGGCTCTGAATGGACTTTTGTTGGGTGATAACTATGCAAGAAGCATGGGCCTAACGGTGGGCAGAATTAGGTTCATCGTTCTGGCCAGCACAAGTTTATTAACAGGTGGGATAACAGCTTTTTGCGGCCCAATCGGATTTATTGGTATTGCAGTACCACATATTACACGTTCACTTTTTAATACCTCAGATCACCGGATTTTAATCCCGGGCGTATGTCTGGTGGGCACCGGACTCTTGCTACTTTGCGACATCATCGCCCAAATGCCTGGTAGTGAAAGCATACTTCCTATCAATGTGGTTACTTCTTTACTCGGAGCTCCTGTGGTGATCTGGATCATCATCAGCCGGAATAACATGCGCTCTTCGTTCTCATGACCAATACGATCCTCAACACCATCGATTTAACCATCGGATATAGTTTGCGGAAAAATGATCCAAAAATTATATCCAGCGGGCTCAACCTGCAATTACAGGCGGGTGAGATGGTTTGTTTACTCGGTCCCAATGGCGCAGGAAAATCTACTCTGATGCGTACGCTGGCTGGTTTACAACCTGCTATATCCGGCGATATTCTTATCAACCAAACTGCTTTAAAGAAATTAGATGCCTCAAATTTGGCCCGTAATCTAAGTTTGATCCTCACGGATCGCATTGAAGTAGGTAACCTTACGGTACGAGAGGTGGTAAACCTGGGAAGAATCCCCTATACGGACTGGCTCGGTAGACTGACGAAATTCGATCATGAAAAAGTAGATTGGGCCTTAGATGCTACCGAAACTAGTGTTTTTCAGAACTTCAAAATAACCAACCTAAGTGATGGTGAACGCCAAAAGGTTATGGTGGCCCGTGCATTGGCCCAGGATACTTCAATTATTTTCCTCGATGAACCTACCGCACACCTCGACTTACCAAGTCGTGTAGAAATGATGCGATTGTTACATCACCTGGCCCGAACCATGCAGAAAGCCATATTGATGTCAACCCATGAACTCGATTTAGCGCTTCAAGCTGCCGACAAATTGTGGTTAATGAAAGGTGATGGAACCATAAAAACCGGTACTCCCGAAGATCTGGTGTTGAACGGAAACTTTGAGGCAGCCTTCTCCAAATCGGGGTTTTATTTTGATAAGGAAACAGGAGGTTTCACCATTCACCAGCAACCTACCCAATGTAACATTCTGGTGGAGGGACCAGATACGGCACTATTTTGGCTAAAAAGAGCCCTATTACGAGAAGGTTACAGTACTCAGCCGCCATATAATCCGGAGTTAAAAATTAAGGTGGACAAAGAAATGGAGGGGTTTTATTATACGTTAAAGACAAGGGAACTTACTTCCGTTCATCAAACTGTACAATCCCTGATTAGCGCAATCAAAGAAGTAATTATTTAACTACATGCGCATATACCATCCGCTGGCGCCCATATGCCCGTTAAATTGTAAAAATGCTGAAACTGAAACGTTCTTCGGGACGTTCTCTCTGGATACATCTGTTTACTTTTATGATCAACAAGAAATTTAAATACCTCTTTGGAGTTCTTTTCGCTGTCCTGATCGGCTATATTTTATACGATTCGTTTTCACAACCCACTACGAACGACCTGGAAGGTAATTTCAAGGAAGTAGCCTTATATAGAAATGAAAACAATACAGGTCCAGTGGTGCGAATTTATGCGGTAACTGCCGAGGGCTTACCATGGAGAGAAATGGAAAAATATGGTAGTATGATGCCCTACACCAAGATGGGCTCGACCACCGTTTACTTTTTTGACCAGAATCGGCCCGCACCCACTGTGGTAAATCCGGGAAATCCGCATTTCGAAGCCCGGTATGAGTCAAGCTGCATTGCCATGTATCAGAAAGATGCCAGTGGACAAGTAAATTTCACACGAAATCCGTTTCAAAAATAAATCATAACACGATTCAAGGGGTCTATCATTACTAAACCTATCACACAAAAAATATGAGCGCATTACAAATTGTACAAGAATACTATACCCATTTCAACAATAAAAACTGGAAGGGCATGCTGGATTTACTTCATGCCGATATCCGTCATGAACCCAACCAGGGCGAGCCAAGAATCGGCATTGAAAAGTTTACTGAATTTCTGCAAATGATGGATACATCTTATGAGGAAAATTTAACCGATATGACGTTGTTTAGCGAGCCAGGCAATACCCGTATCGCCGCAGAGTTTACGGTGAATGGTATCTATAAAAAAGGAGAAGAGGGTTTGCCCGAAGCGCATGGCCAAAGCTACATATTACCAGCAGCCGCTTTTTTAGAAGTGAAAGAGGGTAAAATTAGTCGGGTAACTACCTACTACAATCTTGCATTGTGGATTAGCCTGGTGTCCTAACTTATGGATGCGCAACTCCGTTATATTACAAAAAAAGGAAGTGAAATCGAATCGGTTTTTGACGATCTGGGGGCACTCCGTATTGCCGTTTTTCATGATTAACCTTATCTATATGAAGGAACTTTGTCGTATGAAAAAGAATATTTAAAAATATATTCCTCCGCAGAACGCGCCTTTTTATTTGCGGTATATGACGACAAAAAAATGGTGGGAGCAACCACATGTATACCCCTGCAAAACGAAACGGAGGACGTAAAACAACCTTTTCTGGAGGCAGGATATGATTTGAATGAGATCTTCTATTTCGGAGAAAGTATTTTACTTCCACAATACCGAGGAACAGGGCTTGGACATCGATTTTTTGATGAACGAGAAAATCATGCACGAAGCTTTGGTAGCTATAAGCTGACTTGTTTCTGTGCTGTTAACAGACCATCGGATCATCCTCAGAAACCAGTAGATTACCGTCCTAATGATATATTCTGGGCTAAAAGAGGTTATCAACAAGAGCCCTCGCTGGTAAGCACTATGGATTGGCCTGATATAGGAGACGATCAGTCTACCCCAAAACAGATGACTTTCTGGCTACGACCGTTGATTTAAGACCCCCTTTACCTGACGATTAAGAAAATGAATGTAATTATTGCTGCCGCACAATACCCCATCACGGAACATGCCTCCTTCGCTGCCTGGGCTGAGCATACCGAGAAATGGATTGCAGAGGCCGCTATCAAAGGTGCAGAGCTCCTGATTTTCCCGGAATATGGCTCGATGGAACTGGTAAGTATTTTTACCAAAGAAATCAGAAATGACATACGCCGACAGGTAAAAGAACTGGACTTACTGAAGGAGGATTTTTGTGCCACTTTTGTGGCACTGGCAGCAAAGTACAAAGTCGTCATTGTGGCTCCAAGTATCCCAATTATTGAAGACGGACGACACGTTAATCGGGCATATGTTTTCTCACCTAACGGACTGGTCGGATACCAAGACAAATTGTTTATGACCCGATTCGAAAACGAAGAATGGGGAATAGCAAGTGGAGAAAAGATCCTAACGCTCTTCGAAGCATCGTGGGGCAGCTTTGGTATACAAATATGCTATGATGTAGAATTTGGTATTGGCACACACCTCCTTGGCAATGCTGGTGCAACACTTGTTGTAGCACCCAGCTGCACCGAAACCCTCCGAGGTGCTACGCGTGTACACGTGGGGGCAAGAGCCCGTGCTATGGAAAAGCAATTGTATACAGCCGTTTCTCAAACGGTGGGCAATGCCCTATGGTCGCCAGCGGTTGATACTAACTTTGGCTACGCGGCTACCTATTGCACACCCGATAAAGATTTACCTGAGGAAGGGATTATTGCTACCATGACTCCCCAGCAAGAAGGCTGGTTAATTACATCTCTTGATTTTGACAAGATAGATGCCGTCAGAGAAAACGGTCAGGTATTTAATTACAAAGATCATCAACGAATCGATATGAAGCTGATTGATGAACCTATAAAAATCATAACCCGAAAGATTTAAAATGATCGTATATCAAACAAGGCCAGATTTACATCCGGCCTTGTTTGATATTAGGTTGTTATGTTGAAGTGTAATTCGACAGCTCAAAAATAAAGTGCTCTTGTTTCTGCATAAACCAATGCAAACAAAACAAAAGAAACGACTAAGATAATCAGGTCTCTAACCGATACTGCTTTTTTTGAAGTCTCCATTTTAATGTTGTTTTACCTTTTATCAATTCAATTACTTAACAAAAGGAGGAACTTGATTAAATACGGAATTAGGACGTAACCAATGCAGCATGGTCACACTTCACTTCAAAATATTTTTAAAAAACTTCTTTTCCACTCGTATCAAATTAAAATTTGCTCACAATATGACACTTACACGCTTACTATGAGCAAATAAAAAGTTGTATTTTTTCTCTATACGTTGCTGTTATTACGGCCGATCATGTAATATACCGGAATCCCCAGTAAAACGATAATGAGACCAGGCCAGGTATACTCGGGCTTGTATATGATCAATAGAATACAAAAAGAGAGTCCCATTAAAATGTAAATAATGGGCAGAAACGGATAGCCAAATGCCTTATACGGACGAGGAGCATCGGGACGGGTTTTTCTTAAAATAAAGATACCAACAATGGTAAGCATATAGAACACAACCACCACGAAAGAAATCATATCGAGCAGGTTTCCGTACTTACCACTCAATGCCCAGAGCGACGCAATGATGCACTGAATCCAAAGCCCGAATTCAGGTACTGAGTTTTTATTGAGCTCGCCTACTTTTTTAAAGAAAAGACCATCCTTTGCCATCGAATAATAAACACGTGCTCCCGACATGATGAGCCCATTATTACAGCCAAAAGTTGAAACCATAATCATGACCGCTATAATGATTGTACCTGCCCCTCCAAAAATTACCTGAGAAGCAGTTACCCCTACCCGGGCTTTATCGGATGCTGCAATTTCTTGCAAGGATAAAACTCCGGTAAACATCACATTGGTTAGCAAGTATATCACCGTAACGATAATCGTCCCCAAAGCCAGACTTAAACCGATATTTCGTTGTGGATTTTTAATTTCTCCGGCAATAAAAGTAACATTGTTCCATGCATCACTACTGAATATAGAACCTACCATGGAGGCAGCAATGGCCCCAAAAGCCGCTATCGTGGTATATTTTTCGATGCTACCGTCCACATTTAACCGTTGTAAACTCCATATCGATTCAGGTGCCCAGTTAACTTCCCACACTTCGGGTTTCATAAACAACAACCCAAAGACAATGAGTCCTAACAAACTTAGCAACTTGGCAAGTGTAAAGGTCGTTTGTATTGCTTTCCCACCATTCACACCTTTGGTATTAATGTAGGTAAGCAGCACAATGACGACAATGGATAATAACTGCGCGGGTGATATCTGAAGAAAGCCCAGATCAACAGCGACGAGATCCTCACTGAAAGCAGGAATGAGATAGGCCGTAAATTTGGCAAATGCCACTGCAACTGCCGCAATGGTGGCAGTTTGAATAACGGTAAAAAAACTCCATCCGTATAGAAAACTGATCAGCGGATTGTATGCTTCCTTTAAATAAACATACTGACCACCTGCCTTAGGAAACATAGCGCTCAATTCACCATAACTCAGCGCAGCCGTAAGCGTCATAAAGCCTGTTAAAAGCCAAACAAACATCAACCACCCCACACTGCCCGTATTTCTGGTAATATCTGCACTCACAATAAAAATACCGGAACCGATCATACTACCGGCCACCAGCATGGTGGCATCAACGAGTCCTAGTGAGGATTTAAAGGAAGCGGATTCTGTCTGACTCTCTTCTGACATAAAAAATGATCGATTATGGGCTTAAAAATGATTGTGGGAAACTACAATATTATTTCAAACTATAAAACTACATATCCGTTTTCATAATCATGTATTCAATCGTTCGCACTAATTTTACAAACTTACCTGCGCATGATGCGCCTGGAACCAGACAAAAAAAGCCCGGTTCAATACCCGAGCTCTTCTCTTCCATTTTTTATACGCTATTTATTCACCAATTGGCATCCTACCCAATTGGTTGTTAACTGTGCGCCATATACCCAGAGGATTACTATTTTTTAGTTCATCCGGTAAAAATTCATCCGGCCAATTCTGAAAACTCAATGGTCTGACAAAACGTTTGATCGAATCCGGCCCCACCGAAGTATATTGACCACTGCTGGCCGACGGAAACGGCCCACCGTGGTGCATTGATTTGCAAACCTCCACACCCGTTGGGAAATTATTAAAAATAATCCGACCACATTTGTTTTGAATGGTTGCCAACAATTCGGTACGTATCGCTAAATCTTCTTGCGTAGCCAATAAAGTGGCTGTTAACTGTCCATGTAACTTTTCCGTTACTGCTTGCATTTCTATCTCATCCTTACACCGCACAATCAATGCAAACGGACCAAAAACTTCATTTTGCAAAGCATCGTTCAGGAGAAAATCAGCTCCGCTGGCAATCGCTACCGTCGGTATTGCAAAACCTTCTGCTACTTCCTTTGCAGCCACAGCTGCTACTTCTACTCCTGCTTGTCCCACAAGCTTTTCTTTGCTTTTTATATAAGTCTGTGCTATACCCTCATGAAGCATTCGTGCAGGTATCACTTTTTCAATTTCACTTCTAAATGTGCCCATGAACTGATCCAGCGCCGGACTATCTATACCAATCGCTAAACCCGGATTGGTACAAAACTGGCCCACACCGAGGGTTAATGAGGCTACATATTGTTTTGCCAGATCTTCGGCAGCTACTTTCAACTTACCCGGCAGTAAAAAAACGGGATTGATACTTCCCATTTCTGCATAAACCGGAATGGGCTGCGGACGTGCTGCGGCAACATCCATGAGTGCCTTGCCTCCTGTATACGATCCCGTAAAACCAACCGCCTGAATCAATGGGTGGCTTACCAACAATTGTGCATCTGCATGCGAGTCACAATAAATGTGAGAAAATGTTCCCTTCGGAAAACCACTTTTGGCAACTGCTCTCAGCACAGCATCGGCCATTATCTGTGAGGTTTGGGGATGCCCCGGGTGTGCTTTTACGATCACCGGACAACCCGCTGCTATGGCGCTCGCCGTGTCCCCCCCGGCCGTTGAAAAGGCAAAAGGAAAGTTGCTGGCCCCAAATACAGTTACCACACCTATACCCACGCTCGTTTTGCGAATGTCCGGCTTGGGGGGCGTACGCTCAGCATTGGCTGTATCGATGGTTGCATCCTGTGCTTCACCTCGCTCTATCGCCTCTGCATAGCTTCTCCATTGGAAAATCG
>CALGRQ010000303.1 GCA_937880795.1 uncultured Dyadobacter sp.
GTATCTCTTGGCAATCTGTAATTTCTCTTCAATGTATAGCCTGTCATTTCAATAATTTCCATACGGTCGCGAAGCGCCGGATGAATTGTATCGAGTGAGTTGGCTGTTGCAACGAATAACACCTTAGATAGGTCGTATTCTACTTCAAGGTAATTGTCAGTAAACGAAGCGTTTTGTTCAGGATCCAACACTTCCAGCAATGCAGATGAAGGATCTCCGCGGTAATCCGAACTTACCTTATCGATCTCATCCAGAATAAAAACAGGATTAGCAGAGCCGGCCTTTTTAATATTTTGAATGATTTTACCAGGCATTGCTCCAATGTAGGTTTTACGGTGTCCACGGATCTCCGCTTCGTCGTGAACTCCACCCAGAGCCATGCGAATGTATTCCCGATTCAATGCCTTGGCAATGGATTTTCCCAACGAAGTTTTTCCAACTCCGGGAGGGCCATATAGGCACAGTATCGGTGCTTTTAAGTTTCCTTTCAGCTTTAAAACCGCCAGGTATTCAATGATTCTTTCCTTAACTTTTTCAAGTCCAAAATGGTCCGCATCCAATACTTTTTGAGCTCTCACGAGGTCAAAATTATCTTTAGTATACTGAGACCATGGGAGGTCCACCAGGTTTTCCAGGTAGTTTAAGGTGACAGGGTACTCAGGTGCCATCGGGTTGATCCGTTGCAATTTATTGAGTTCCTTTTCGAAATGTGCTTTTACCTTATCCGGCCATTTTTTTTGGCTCGCTTTCAGGCGAATCTCGTCCATGTCACGCTCCGGGCTGTCAATGCCGAGTTCATCATGGAGCACTTTAATCTGTTGAC
This sequence comes from uncultured Dyadobacter sp., assembly GCA_937880795.1. GTDB lineage: Bacteria > Bacteroidota > Bacteroidia > Cytophagales > Spirosomataceae > Dyadobacter. Next base: position 824 of record CALGRQ010000303.1, read on the forward strand.
GCAGGAAGTAATCCCGTTGTTGTTGATCAATGTCTGAGCTAGCCTTAGACTGAATTTCACGCTTCAATTCAAGCATCTCAATTTCGCGCATCATGTATTGCAGCAAAAGATTGGCTTGTTTGTGTGCATTTTTTTCTTCCAGCAGTTTTTGTTTATCTGCAACGTCTACATTGATATTGGAAGATAAAAAATGAATCAGAAAAACAGGACTTTCGATGTTGTCCAACGCAATGCGCGCCTCCTGAGGAATCTCAGGGTTTAGTCGCATTATTTTGTGGGCACCATCTCTTAGCGTCTGTAACAAAGCTTTCGATTCCTTTTTGGTAGCTCCCGTAAACGAATCTTCAATGGCTTGAACAGACGCTGTGATATAGGGATCTTCGCTAAGAATCGACTTAATTTCGAAACGCTGTCTGCCCTGAACAATGATTGTGACATTCCCATCCGGTAATGTAATCATTTTCAGGATCTGAGCTACCGTTCCTACTTTGTACAGATCCTCGGCAGTGGGATCTTCTTTGTTTGCTTTTTCTTGCGTTACAGCGCCTAAAATCCTTAAATTGATGTCAGAATTGCGGTATATTTTTTTAACCAAGCGTATTGCTTTTTGGCGTACGACGGTCACAGGTATGACCATTCCCGGGAAGAGAACAGTTTGCCTGATAGGTAATATAGCAAGTTCGTTAGGCAGTTCAAAAGGCTCGTCGGATCCGTCAGGACCTCCGAGAGGGACAATTTCAAGGCTATCCATATCCGATTCGGACATGAGCAGCCGACTATATAAGTCAGAAGGTTCGAATTTCATAGGCGGTCTGTCAAAATGACAGAATAACTTTTCCCAATATATAAATAATGACTTTCAAAAGAAAGGGAATATACAACAAAATAGCCATGCCATGGTTCCATGATGTCAGGCCGAATTCAATTTAATATTACAAGGTATATATAAGTTGTCCTTTTTTGAAAAGGTATGTTTTTTTACCACTTGGTAGAAGTATATTGGTCATATTAACCTGATCGTCAAATATTTCAGCCAAGACACTATTTTCCAAGCTCAAACCAGAAACAGGTAATGGCGCTGGAATTTCTAAATAAATCCATGTTGCATCTTCCTCTTGTTCTTTACCCACGTACTTCAAAACTTGAATTCCTTTTTGCGCATTTCTCAGTAAAAAACGCTTTTGGAGATATGCTGAAACATAGGTGTCATTCTGATCATTGTTTCGGATGGTAAATCGTTTGTTCTGATTAGACTTGCTTAAGGCCAATTCAAGATCATCCGTGAATATCCGGATACTAACTTCAAATAATTTTGAAGATGTATTATACTGCATCTGCGTTACACTGACATGATAATCATGCTTAGGCGAAGCGGCAATCAGGAAAACGGAAGTGGTCAGGAGTAAAAAAAGAGAGAAGAACAGCAGGATGTTATGACGTGAAGGAGAATAGGACCAAGGTAGTAATTTCGATGTGCACTTATAACCGGTCCTATGTTCTTTCTTCATGATCTTTTGTTTCATAGCTTATTATACAACGCAGAGGGTAGGTTCTTAAAGGCTACCCTCTGCACTATGCATTAAAATATCACCTTCCAGACGTCATTGAATATGGCAAAAGCCATCAATCCAAGCAAAAGAACCATTCCCACTTTTTGTGCATTTTCGAGGAATGCATCTGATGGTTTGCGGCCTGAAATAATTTCATAAGAAAGAATTACCGCGTGACCACCGTCCAATGCCGGGATCGGCAATGCGTTCATAAATGCCAGAACCATGGACAACAGTCCGGTTAAGCGCCAGAATTTATCCCAATCCCAGATTCCACCAAACATACGGGCAATGCCAATAGGACCGCTTAGTGCTTTGGAAGCGGAAACTTCTCCTCTGAAAATTTTCCCAAAACCTTTGATGTTATTGTAAACCACGCCAAACGCCTCCTGGGCTCCGACGGCAACAGCCTCAGGTAAGGTATATTTAACCGAGGTGAAGTTGAACATATACTGTGCGCCAAATCCGATTGTTCCTTCTGGAGTAACCTCAACAGGAAGTGTTTTTTGCTCTGCACCGCGCTGTACAGTTACAGACGTTGCTTTACCTTTCAGTTTCTTAAGCTCGGTCTGGAGCTCATCAAAATACCGGATGGGTGTGTTATTGATCGAAACGATTTGGTCATCCACCTTAATACCTGCTTTTTCTGCATTGGATCCGGGTGCTAGCTCTCCAATTTTAAATGGCGCACGTGGCAGGATAAAGGCTCTTTTTTCGTCCTGATCTGCCAGTTGTTCGATCAAATTGTTAGGAATTTCGATCTGTATTTCTTCTCCGTTTCTGTCAACGGTATAGGAACTGTTTGAACCCATGAACACATCCGGACCCATAATGTCGGTGAAATCATCATAAGGCTTGTTGTTCACTTTAACAATCTTATCGCCCGTTTTAAGCCCAATTTCCTGCGCCATAGGGCTGGCTACGATTCCGTATTTATTAAGTTCTGTGCTCGATAGTACCTGTTCGCCGTCTTTATACGCAAGCACGATGAAGATAACAATACCAACCACTACATTAACGATGATACCACCCAGCATAACGATCAGTCGTTGCCAGGCTGGTTTAGAGCGAAACTCCCATGGTTGTGGCTCCGAGTTCATGGCAGCTGTGTCCATAGACTCATCGATCATGCCCGAAATTTTCACAAAACCACCCAGTGGGATGGCTCCGATTCCGTATTCCGTTTCGCCTCTTTGTATGCTGAATATTTTTGGGGGGAAACCAATAAAATATTTTTCAACCCGCATGCCAAACATTTTGGCAGCTGCCATATGTCCCCATTCATGTAATCCTACGAGTATGGACAAACCCAAAATGAGTTGTCCGGCCATTACTAAAACTTCCAGGGCACCTGGCCACCATTCCTGTAATCCTTCCAAAATCGACAATCCCAATACGAATTGTCCCGCCATCATTTCTATCATTAAGGTTATTGTAAGCGTTATTTGTAATTTGTTAAAGATATTCTAATTGAAATTGAATGCTCGTGACTGTTGCATTACAGCACAAACGTAATTTTAATTGGTAAAGTTACGCAAAACCACGGATATCATTGGATCCTGTTTTAATTGCCTTTGTTTTATATAGCAAGGCTACTTGGTGGAGTCCATATCTATGCCCATCATTCTCATCAGTTCAGATGCATTGAAACTTCTGCATATACCCGCATGTAGTTTATAGTCAAAATGAAGTTTTCCATTTTCCATATCGGAGCGGAAGTGGAAGTTGTGCACATAGTTTTCCGTGGCGCCCCATTCACCAAGTTCCAGATCGTGTGTGGAAACAAAGCCGGCCGAATTTTTAGGATGTAATTGTTTGATGAGCGCTTCTGCACCACGATGCCGGTCTGCGGAGTTAGTACCTTTTAAAATTTCGTCCAAAAGATAAAAAACAGGGGCTTGATGTGGCTCTTCGGCCATTTCTAATAATTGACGTAGTCTTTTCAATTCGGCATAAAAGGACGAAGTATTTTCTTCAAGCGAGTCCTGGGTACGCATACTGCTAAAAACTCTGACAGGCGAGCAAGAAAATTGATTGGCCGAAACAACTGTACCCATTTGTGCCAAAACGATATTAAGCCCAATGGTTCTTAAAAAGGTACTTTTCCCGGACATGTTGGAGCCCGTCACCAAAATGGTTTGTCCCATACCATTCATGGCAAAATCGTTGCTGATTCTCTTCTCGGGTTGAATAAGCGGGTGCCCCATATTTTTGGCTTGTATATTGACGCCATTGTCCCAGGTTACCTGAGGAATACAATATTGTGGATAACTAAAAGCATGCCCTGATATGCTGTTCATAGCTTCGGTATCAGCCAATACATCCAGCCATTCGGTCAGTCGAACATGATGGGTTTTCTTCCATTTTTCTAAGGCAGCTATACAATGTAGATCCCATAGGGAGGGTATACCTACAAACAATGAAAAAAATACGTTGTTTCGGTAATCAAGTTTCTCAAATAGGGCCCCCACTTCCTTCAAAGCTCTGGCGGAACCGTCAATCATAGATTTTCTTTGTATCCACCATCTGGACGCGTAAGGAGCTTTTTCTGCAAGTTCGAGCAGTTCGGAATATGCGGTAAGGGTGAAACCCAAGGCTGTGGTTCTACCAGCAACAGACTCTATGGTTGGTTGAAAGCGTTTTAAAAGAACGGCGTGCCATGTTAAGCTGAGTAATACCACCCAACCAGGTAATATACTGGCTACATATAACACGAATATAGCCAAGGTTACCAAAGGCCAAAATCGCCATTTTAAAGATTTTGTCAGGTCTTCATCCAAGGTTTCTGAGGCCCATACACGAAATGCGCCTACCTGTTGAGCCGCATGTTCATGCAGCAATGCGGTGGCCTCCCAGGTTTGACGTTGTTGTGGATGGTTTTTAAACTCCACGGAAGCTTCCTGTCGCATTAGAATTTCTTCCAGTGGGGCATGGTTTTTTAACCATTGAGCCAGTCGTTTGCTACCTTCTGCGGTTCTTGTTCGGTTCAGTAAACGATAAAGGGAATAATCTCCGAAAACATCCAGATCGGAAGCATAGCTATGGTTTTTTTCCTGATAATGAAGGCCCGTATCGGTTCTTTTGAAGCGATAGGAGAGTCTTTCCAGTTCATCCTCATTAATCGTCAGTGGAAGTTTCTTGCTCGTTTGGCAGCCTGCTGTTTTTTCATCAGGAAAAAAAAGGCAATGATCAAGACCAGGGAGCCCAGTAGAATCAAATTCTCGCCTGTTTTGTTCAACAACCAGAAACTGAGAAGAATCAAAAGAAAAACGAGTATACGGGCTGCGGCCAAATTATTGAAATTTTGGTGCGCTTCTTTCTCCGCGATTCCCGCTTGATCAAATTCTTCCTGAAAATATTTTGATGAAGTTTTTACGTTGCTGTCAGTATGTATGTTCATGTAAGAGATTCGGAAGCTTCAAATTGTAATTTTATTAAACTGGCATATAATCCGTTGTCGATCAGGGATAACTGTTGGTGTGTGCCTGCTTCGGCAATTTGCCCTTCCCGGATTACGTAAATTTGATCCACCTTTCTGATGGTTGCAAGTCGGTGTGCGATCACGATGGTAGTCCTGTTTTTCATCAGTTCGTCCAAAGCAATCTGCACGTATTTTTCTGATTCGGCATCGAGAGAACTGGTGGCTTCATCTAGAATCAGAATTTTAGGGTCTTTCAGTATAGCTCTTGCAATCGCGATGCGCTGCCGTTGTCCGCCCGAAAGTTTAATTCCCCGTTCCCCAACGATCGTTTCCATTTTTTCAGGAAAAGTATCGATAAATTCCAGAGCATGGGCACGTCGTGCTGCATCGTAAACCTCTTCTGGTGTGGCCGAGGGTTTTCCGTATACAATGTTTTCAAAAATGGTGCCGCCAAATAGCATGACCTCTTGCGGTACCACGGCTATATTTTTCCGTATTTCCGAAATTCCATAGTCTGTTAGTGGTTTCCCATCAATACGAATCTGACCAGACTGATAATTGTAAAAACGAAGTAATAGCTGAATAATCGTTGATTTTCCGGCTCCGCTATATCCCACCAAAGCTATTTTTTCTCCTGCCTTAATATCGAACGAAATGCCCCTTAAAATGGGGAGGTCTTGCCGCGAAGGATATGAAAAATGAACATTTTGGTAAGAAACATCACCTTTGATTATAGCGGCAGGAGTATCTTTTGATTCTTCGGGAGAAATCTCTGCGGGCTCTTCCAAAATTTCGAAAAGACGTTCCGAAGCACCCACTGTTTTGTTGATTTGAGCGTACAAATCACCCATGCCGCTGATGGATGCACCAATGAAAGTGGTATAGAAAATAAATGTGAAAAGGTCTGCTAGGTTCATTTCACCGTTTTGAACCAAGCCGGCTCCAAACCAAACCACCCCCACAATACCTCCAAAAAGTGCTAAAATAATTAAAGATGCAAAACCGCCACGAAAGCGTGCGGCATATAGCGACAGTGTTACAACGCGGTTCAAAATCGTGGTATATCGGCTCACTTCCAGATGTTCGTTTGTAAATGCCTTGACCACATTCACCGATTGTAAAGTTTCCTCAGCCACCACGTTGGCAGCGGCAAGTTCGTCCTGCGCTTTTTTCGATAAACGGCGCATGTGTCGGCCAAAGAAAACCGAAGCCAAAACCAGTATTGGAAAGGTTGCGAGCATAAAAAGCGTGAGCTTCCAGGAAGTATAAAACAGAATCGCAATCCCGACAATGAGCGTGGCAACCTGCCGGAAAAGTTCGGCAATGGTGAAAGACAATAATCCTTGCAGTTGCGATACGTCCGAGGTAATCCGGCTGGTGAGTTCACCCACTCTTTTTTGTTCCAGATACGTTACGGGTAGGGTAATAATCCGGCTGAAAACGTCGGTACGTATATTTAGCATTGATCTTTCACTCACAATGGTAAACAGGTAGATTCTAAAAAAGGAGAAAATTGCCTGTAAAATCAATACGATAAAAAGGAGCCCGGTTACCTGGTTAATGGTATACGTCGATTTCCCCTCCATGACTTCAATAATGCTGCCGATTAACTTTGGAAATGCGAGAGAAGTAGCCGTCGAGAGAATTAGAAATAGCATTCCGGCTATGAAATAGCCTTTGTAAGGCAATATATATCTGAATAGTTTCAGGGTAATTTTTAGACCATCCCAGCTAATTTTTTTGATTGCAAAAGGAGATTTAGTCTCGGTTGTATTGTCACGCTCGGCCATCTTCTGGTTGTAAGTGGGAAAAAGAAAGCAGCAAAATCTGTCAGTTTTTATTCACCCAAACCCTGATTTCTAGGGTGCTGCAATGGGTTGCCAAAAATACGCAATAATTGTGACGTTCTTGTTGTAAAAAAGGATGTGCGGTTAGGTTGTGAAAAGGGTAAAGCTTACATTTCAAGTTAAAGATTTATAGGTGTTTTCAGTGGGAAGGAATTAACAGGTTTTGAACGATAGCATTCTTTATGTCAATACCATCGTGAATGAAAATTTCTTTAAGAGTAGCTACCTTCATCATTTCCTACAATTTTTTTAAGTACCACGCAACCCTATTGGCAGTTCCACCGTATAAGCTATAAAAATGACATAGCATGCCCGAGTTTAACTCCCCTGTTTTGCTGGAATTGCTCGACGGCTGTTTAAAGAAAAACCGCCGTAGTCAGGAAATGCTATACAAGCAGTTCTATGGATACGCTATGGGCGTATGTTTACGCTACTCGAAAAGTCGGGAAGAGGCTAAGGAAATATTGAACGACGGTTTTTTTAAGATTTTTTCGAAGTTGGACAGTTTTGATCAGAGTAAACCCTTTAAAACATGGCTGGGAAAGATTATGATCAATACAGCGCTTGATCACTACCGGCACGAAGTAGTACGGTATAAGTTTGAGCCGATAGAAAATGGTGAGGAGGTTTTTGTAGATGAGACCGTGATTGGGAAATTGTCTCACGATGAATTGGTTACCGTGATT
>CALGRQ010000304.1 GCA_937880795.1 uncultured Dyadobacter sp.
TGGTAATTAGTCTTTGGAGTTCCTAATTTATTCTTTGCTAAAAATTCATTAATTTTGGCAGTTGCCTCTTTAACATTTAAACCATTTAAAAATTCAGATTTTGCTTTGCTGGCCTGCTCCGATTGAAGCTTTGCTTGTTTAAGTTCTTCGCGACGAAGGGTGGCTTCGGTAATGTCTTCTGTGAACATCATGATTCCCCCCACAGTACCATCATATTGGTACCATGGGCGTACTTCCCATTTCAGATATTGGTCGGTTTCCCAGCCTGATGGCCGCCAGGACTGTTCTTCCATACTGATACTTTCCCCACGAAGGCAACGTTGATGGATGTTTTTCCAATCGTCCCCAATGGTAGGGAAAATTTCATAATGGGATTTGCCGATTAGTTCTTGATCATAAAGCCTATATGCCTCAATCCATTTTCGGCTGAGTGCCAGGTATCGAATGTCTTGGTCGAACATCGCAACGGCAGCCGGAGCATGCTCCACAAAGGCAATCAGGCGAGAACGTTCATTAAACAATTCTCTTTCAACCTCTTTCTGAGCGGATAAGTCCGTGGCTACTCCTAAATAACCTATGATTTCATTGTGATAATCCCGAATGGTTGTTACCACCAGCGATACGGGTATCAATTTCCCCTGTTTGGAAACGTAGGTCCATTCCCTTACAACGGAATCCTGTAATTCGGCGTTGTGAACCAGTGTTCGGAAACCTTTTATTGGCGTATTAAATTGTTTGGTTAGTATCTCCGATTGTTTGGCAATCTCTTCAGGCATATGAATATCGAGAGATGATGCGTGCCCAATCATTTCAATGGCTTTGTACCCCAGAAGCTTTTCTGCGCCCCGGTTAAATACTGTGATAATTCCATTTAAATCAGTTGCAATAATGCTTACCTCCGATGCCGCATATAAGACGTGATCCAATAATTTTTTGGCACTTTCGACAGCGATCTCAGCACGTTTCTTTAGGTCAATATCCTGGAACATACCGTACAACTTAATGTTGTTACCATCATGCTCAGAGTGTCCAATTGCTCTAACCCATTTTTCGTTGCCATTGGCAGTGGTAAGGATTAATTCCAGATCATAGCTTTTTCCAAGCATAATGGCATCATCCATAGCTTTGGAAATTTTGGCATTGCTATCTTTATTTTGATAGAAATTCAAAGCCTTGTCCAGATCTGGCACGTAATCGGCCGGAACCTCATGTATTTGTTTGGTGATATCCGACCAATTAATTTGCTTGGTTGCCAAATTTACTTCCCAACCGCCTATACCTGCCATTTGGTTGGTATGAACCAACATCGCTTGCGTCTTTTCAAGACTTTTTGAAAGTTTATGGCTATCTGTAATATCCACAGAATTCCCGACGATATACTCTTCACCGTTTTGATTCCGAATCAAAATATTTCGGTAGTTCCATATACGAATAGCCCCATTTTTACTTAATGTGGTCATTAATCCACTGGCAACACCTTTGCTTTGTATTTCTTCGAGATAATGAAGTAGGTTAGGGTGGTGCTTGTCAGGGATGAGGTCGTATAGACTTCGACTGAGAAGTTCTTCTTTGGTATAGCCTAGTAATGAGGCACCCACATGGTTCACAGTGAGGAAATTGCCGCTCATATCGTGCGTACACATCAGGCCCTGGGAATTGTCGAAGAAAGTTCTAAAATTATCTTCACTAATTTTTAACTGGTCCTCTTGTGCCTTTTGTTCCGTAATATCTCTACCGATACAGAAGAGGTTATTCGTGTCCTTCTCGGTTGTAGTTACCCATTGAACATAAATATAATTTCCGTTCTTATGCCTTATTCTATGAACTGTACTTATTGATTGCTTAGAATCGGTTAAATTAGTGAGGTCTGTGGACACTTTTCGCTGATCATCTGGATGAACCAGATCATTGAAATGCGTGGTTAAAAGATATTCTTCACTCCATCCTAGGATTTCGGAGAAGGCAGGATTAATTTTTTTGAAATAGCCATCTGTACCTGCAATGCAGATTAAATCGTTCGATATTTCAAATAAAATCTCAAAATTTCGTTGCTCTTCTCGGTTTCGTTGCTCCGTAATTAACGACATAGCCTGTTCGGCTAGCAGTTTTAGAGCCAGCTTTTGGCTTTCACTAAGCCTTCTAACCTGATCTCCAAATACGCACATAGAACCAAGGGCATAGCCATTTGGATCTATGAGTGGATATCCGGCGTAAAACCTTACATGAGGTTCTCCGGTTACATATGGATTATTTTGAAAGCGTGTATCTTGTCGAGCATCTTCCACCTCCATGATGGAATCGTTGAGTATTGTGTACTGACAAAATGAAAACTCTCTACTGGTTTCAGTTAAATCAAGACCATAACCTGCTTTGAACCATTGCCTTTCTTTATCTATTAGCGAAACCATAGACATGGGGGCATCGCAGAGGATGGATGCCAGTTGCACGATTCTATCAAAGTCTGGATCTTTTTTTGTGTCTAGTATTTGGTAGTTTTGAAGTGCCTGAAGTCTTTTAAGTTCGTGTTCCTGACTGGAAAGGGTTTTCATGGGATGCGGAGTAGTACTATCATAAACCATAAAATTCAAAATTTTATGGCAAAGATGAAAATGGATCGACGTAAATATTGAAACTATACGTAATGTTTTCCTAAATAATTAGATATTGATATAGAATAGTTTTAGTGACTCGTAGAATTAGGGCAAAAAACAGGTAGGGACGTACTGATTTTATCGAAAGAGGTGTTCGCCTGTTTTATGAAGTAACACCTGGCTTTACCATGATTGGGAATAGATTCATGAGTCACCGGACTTTATTTTATTACATTTGGTGCCAAACAGGTGGTAAATGCCAAACAAGTCGTCTTTATTAGAAATAGAAAATTTTAAACAATAAAAATATGAGTTCAAGGCGTGATTTTGTCAAGAAAAGTATATCGGGTTTGCTAGCCGGAAGTGCCCTGGGGGTTACAGGAATAAGTCCTGTATTGGCTAAGGGTAAAAAGGAAGATTTATTTAAACTGGGCGTTGCAGGGTACAGTTTTGTGCATTTTAAATTGGACGAAGCACTGGCAATGATGAAGAAAACAGATGTACATTATTTGTGAATTAAAGACTTCCACCTCCCTTATAAGAGCACTGCTGAGGAAATAGCTGCTTTTCATGCAAAATTAAAGGAGTCGGGGGTAACAGGATATGCAGTAGGGCCGATTTATGTGAATTCGAAACAGAAAATTGATGATGCATTTGACTATGCCAAAAGGGTAGGGGTTAATTTAATTGTAGGTATTCCTAATCATGAAGATCTGCCTTATTTGGCTCAAAAAGTAAAGGAATATGATATAAGATTTGGGATTCATAACCACGGTCCGGAGGATAAGCTATATCCTAACGCAACAGTTATTCATAATCTAATCAAAGATCTGGATCCTCGGGTTGGTATCTGTTTTGATATGGGCCATGATACCAGAGATAATCAAAATGCGATTGCAGACTTAGGAAAATACAGCAAGCGTATTTTTGATATACACCTTAAAAATGTTACATCTGCAACAAAGGAGGGAACTACTTGTGAACTTGGCCGAGGAATTATTGACATTCCGGCATTTGTGAAGATGTTGCGTAAGGTTAAGTATACCGGCTCGTGCAGTCTTGAATATGAGAAAGATATGAAGGATCCGCTAGCGGGTATTGCCGAATCTGTGGGATACTTCAGAGGGGTGTGTGCTGCCAGTTGATTTTAAAAAGTGGTTTGGCGTGAGGTAATATTCTATTTTTGTAGGTTCTTGATAAGAGCATATTGGTAAGTTTTACAATTTGATCACTTAGAAACATAACATATTAATGATGCTAAGCACCATTCCGTTTGATAAAACAGCAGCTTATAAAAAGCTAAAAACACATTTCAAAACGATTTCTCAAAAGGAAATAAAGACTCTTTTTGAAGAAGATCCCGATCGCTTTAAAAAGTTTTCTATTCGTTTAGGTGATATCGTTCTCGACTATTCTAAGAATAGAATTACTACCCGTACGCGATCGTATCTGGTTCAATTGGCCGAGGAGGCTGGATTGGCGGGTGCTATTGAGCAAATGTTTGAAGGTGGTAAAATTAATGCCACTGAGGGACGGGCCGTACTTCATACTGCTTTGAGAAATCGATCCAATACCCCGGTTATGGTGGATGGCAATGATGTGATGCCAGATGTGAATGAAGTGCTTGCCAAGATGAAAGAGTTTTCGGGAAGAGTTCGTTCAGGAGCCTGGAAAGGATTTACCGGAAAAGAAATAACCGATATTGTTAATATTGGAATAGGCGGAAGTGATTTGGGCCCTGTTATGGTGACAGAGGCTTTGAAGGCATATAACAAAGCAGGACTAAACATCCACTTTGTTTCTAATGTAGATGGAACGCATATTGCTGAAACAGTGAAAGCGCTCAATCCTGAGACAACACTCTTCATGATTGCATCTAAAACCTTTACCACGCAGGAGACAATGGCGAATGCTGTGTCAGCGCGTAATTGGTTTCTGGAAAAAGCAAAGGATATTGAGCATGTAAAAAAACACTTTGTTGCGATCTCTACAAACAAGGCAGAAGTAGAAAAGTTCGGGATTGACCCAGAAAACATGTTTGGGTTTTGGGATTGGGTAGGTGGTCGATATTCGCTATGGTCTGCCATCGGTTTATCCATTGCTTGCTATATCGGTTATCAGAACTTTGAACAATTACTCGCTGGTGCTCATGATATGGACAAACATTTCCGTACCGCTAAGTTGGACAAAAACATTCCTGTAATTCTGGCATTACTGGGTGTATGGTATAATAATTTCTTTGATGCTCAGTCCCATGCCATTTTACCATATGACCAGTATATGCACCGTTTTGCAGCGTATTTTCAGCAAGGGGATATGGAAAGTAATGGTAAGTGCGTTGGGCGCGATGGACAGCCTGTGAGCTACCAAACGGGCCCGGTAATATGGGGAGAACCAGGAACAAACGGGCAGCATGCGTTCTATCAATTGATTCATCAGGGAACTAAACTCATACCTTGTGACTTTATTGCCCCGGCAGTGAGTCATAATCCGCTGGGAGATCATCATAAAATGTTGTTGTCTAACTTCTTTGCGCAAAGACGTACGACCAGGCAAAGGCAGAACTTGAAGCGGCTGGTAAGAAAAAAGAAGAAATTGATTTTCTTACTCCCTTTAAAGTGTTTGCAGGGAATAAGCCTACCAACTCGATTCTGGTTAAGAAAATTACGCCACGGGTATTAGGAAGCCTTATTGCTATGTATGAGCATAAAATATTCGTCCAAGGTATTATCTGGAATATTTTCAGCTTTGATCAGTGGGGCGTAGAACTAGGCAAGCAATTGGCAAACAACATTTATCCAGAATTGCAAAATGACTGGCCAGTGTTCAATCATGATAGTTCGACCAACGGATTGATTAATCAATACAAACGCTGGAGATAACGATCTAGCAGATATCTCTTAAAGAGAAATCCAAGAAATACACCAACAGCGTCTGCCAAAGCGTCCCACCAGTCAAAGGAGCGGTCGAAGGGCAGAAGCTGTTGGTAAAACTCGATGAGGATTCCAAATGCAATACCCAAGGTAATAAACATCCAATTTTTACCACTTGTACAAAGCAGCCAAAGGTTAATCCATACAAAAAACAAACCTATATGAACAATTTTGTCGAACCCAACAGTGGGGGAGGCAGGGATGCTTTTTCCGGGCAAGCTACAAGCGATAATAATCAGTATGGTCCAAAGCCAGGCGGCCCAGCTACGTGTTAGGAGTTGTTTATTAATTAGGTCAAACATGAGTAAAGTGTAGATAGGCAACAAATATAATAGCAGAAACTATGTCTTAACCCATGCTAAACGGACTGTTTTGGATAATAACTCATTTTTAAGTCAATTTCAATCGTAAATTATGTTTCCAGAAAGAGCGAAAGTGTTACTGGTAGATGACCATTTGCTGGTCCTCGAAGGATTATCCTTTTTACTTTCTTCGTTTGAAGGCTTGGAAGTGACCGGAACGTACACCGATGGACGTGAAGCCGTGAAGCATTATCAGCAACATGGAGCCGATATTGTTATTACGGATATGAGGATGCCTTCTATGAGTGGGGTTGAGGTTTGTGAACAACTGAGACAATTAAATCCGGAGGTCAAGGTGCTCATTTTGACGATGATGGAGGATGGTAAATATGTAAGGCAGGCCATTAAAAATGGAGTAAATGGCTATGTTCTTAAGATGGCTGATCCCGAAGAACTTTTATTGGCTATAACCACGGTATTGAAAGGTCGACAATATTTTAGTGAAGAGCTCGTCCTGGAATTTGCGGTGGACAAGGACGAAAACCATGCGAAAAAGGTTACCTCTGCCAAGCTAACGTTGAGAGAATTAGAAATTTTGAGATTAGTAGGTAAAGAAATGTCAACCAACGAAATCGCAGATAAGTTATTTATCAGTGTTCCAACTGTTGAAACGCACAGAAGAAATTTGATGCAAAAAATTGGAGCAAAGAGTGTTGTTGGGATGGTGTTATTTGCAGTGAAAAACGACCTGCTAGATTTGTGATGCCTTCTGTGTGATTCTGAATAAGCATATAGGAATCTAAAATTACCTACTTTGAAGACAGGGTTTATGGTTTTTAAAGTAAAAAAATCGTATAAATTTCACCATCTAGAGATAGAATCATGGTTTTCCATGATGCAATTTAATGTATGAATTTCGGATCTTTGAGCATCAAATACGGGTTAAGCAAGACCTGTTAATCAAAGTAATCCCTTCTCTAAATAATAACTAAAATTCACCTGCGTGCCAGAGGATTCTGGCACGTTTTGGTTTTATAGCATAAACTTGATATTAACCGTTATCCGCAAATTCTGGATATAAGGTCATACCTCCGTCAATATATAAGGTTTCACCATTTACATAATCTGAATCGTCACAGGCTAACCAGGCAACAGCTTTGGCGACATCTTCAGGAGTTCCAATGCGCCTATAAGGAATAAGCTCAAGTAAACCTTTATACTTTTCAGGATCTGACCAGACTTCTTTATTGATAGACGTTTTTATGGCGCCTGGGCTAACCGAATTCACCCTGATTTTATACGGAGCCAATTCTTGAGATATAGACCGCATAAACATCATGATTCCCCCTTTTGATGCCGCATAATTTACATGGCCTGCCCAAGGAATAACGTCATGAACTGAGCTCATCAGAACAATTTTGCCAATAGAAAGTGGTTGCGAGCCAGAAGAGTCATTGTTTTTTTTCGATTGTGCTACAAACTGGCGTGCTGCTTGACGACAGCATAGGAACTGCCCGGTGAGATTGACATCAATCACTTTTTGCCATTGCGCAAGTGTCATCTCTAAAAATGTTGCATCCTGCTGTAGACCTGCATTGCTAACCAGCACATCCAGTCTACCAAATACTTCTATCGTGCGCGCAAAGAGTCTTGCTACATCATCCTCCTTACTCACATCAGCTTGTACTAACAGGCCGGCGCCTCCGGAATTTTTGATTGTATCAAGGGTTTTCTGTCCTTCCTCCTGGTTGGTGCTATAATTAACAACCACCTTTGCGCCAAGACCAGCCAGGTGTATAGCGCATGCACGACCAATTCCAGAGCTGGCACCGGTAACAATGACAACTTGCCCATTAAATTTAGCGTCTGTTGGAATCATATGATTTGGTCCGACGATTTTAGTTTTTTCCAAACTTTGTAGTTCACATTTTTGATAGCCCAATTCTTAGCCTTTAAGATTGCTTCTGAAATGGCATCGGTTGGCGAAATGTTACCTGCCCGGAGCAATTCCTGTGCAATGGCTATTGCTTTCTCACGTGTGGTAGGCGATAAGTACATCAATTCCTGCGATTCTGGTTTCGTTTCCATGTTTGAGCATTAATGAGTATTGAATGATATGATATAAAATTGATGCCAGTGACTAGGATGGTATCAGCAGCCATATATACCCAAATGGAGAAAAAAAAATCCCCATCTGAGAAAACAGACGGGGATTTTTTTGCGAGGATATTTTCTTATTTAACTTCTTCGAAGTTAACATCTGTCACATCTTCTGCACCACCAGCAGCCGAAGCATTACCTTGTGGATTACCAGCATTTGCACCCGGTTGGCCTTCGCCACCCTGCGCATACATTTCCTGGCTTGCAGCCTGCCATGCAGCATTCAATTTTTCCATAGCAGCGTCAATTCCTGCTACATCCTGGGTGCTGTGAGCAGCTTTCAATTCAGTTAAGCCTCCTTCAATAGCGGTCTTATTTCCATCCGAAAGTTTGTCTCCAAATTCTTTCAATTGTTTCTCAGTTGAGAAAATAAGGCTGTCTGCCGCATTAATTTTATCCACTTTTTCGCGTTCCGCTTTATCCGCAGCTTCGTTCGCTTTTGCTTCTTCACGCATACGTTCAATTTCTGCATCAGTCAATCCGCTAGAAGCTTCAATTCTGATTTTTTGTTCTTTACCAGTTCCTTTATCTTTTGCAGATACATGAAGGATACCGTTAGCATCAACATCAAATGTTACTTCGATTTGAGGAGTACCACGTTGTGCTGGTGGAATATCCGACAAGTGGAAACGACCCAAAGTACGGTTTTGGTTGGCCATTGGACGCTCACCTTGTAAAATGTGGATTTC
The DNA here is from genome assembly GCA_937880795.1 of uncultured Dyadobacter sp. Lineage (GTDB taxonomy): Bacteria > Bacteroidota > Bacteroidia > Cytophagales > Spirosomataceae > Dyadobacter. Next base: position 8,676 of record CALGRQ010000304.1, read on the forward strand.
TACAGATGGCTGGTTGTCAGCAGCAGTTGAGAATACTTCGGTTTTTTTCGAAGGAATAGTTGTGTTCGCTTCGATTAACTTCGTAGACACTCCACCCAAAGTTTCGATACCCAAAGACAAAGGAATAACGTCAAGTAGAAGTACATCTTTAACTTCTCCTGTCAATACACCACCTTGAATAGCCGCACCTACTGCAACAGCTTCATCCGGGTTAACTCCTTTTGAAGGTTTTTTGCCAAAGAATTTCTCAACTTCTTCCTGTACACGAGGAATACGTGTCGAACCACCTACAAGAATAATCTCGCTAATGTCGCTGTTAGAATATCCGGCATTCTTCATTGCTCTCTTGCAAGGCTCCATCATGCGTTGGAACAAGCTGTCGGCCAATTGTTCAAACTTCGCTTTTGTCAAAGTACGAACAAGGTGTTTTGGAATTCCGTCTACCGGGAATATATATGGCAAGTTGATTTCAGTTTGAGTTGAGCTAGAAAGTTCAACTTTCGCTTTTTCAGCAGCCTCTTTCAAACGCTGTAAGGCCATTGGATCTTTTCTTAGATCAACACCTTCGTCAGTTTTGAATTCATCAGCAAGCCAGTTAATGATTACTTGGTCAAAGTCATCACCACCAAGGTGAGTATCACCATCAGTAGATTTTACTTCAAATACAC